>DASSQU010000264.1:0-4153 GCA_035702325.1 Steroidobacteraceae bacterium | reverse complement strand
CGTCAAGGTCTGCTCGCTCGGACAGATCTCCCGGGCGCTGTACCAGGTGGGCGGGCAGTATCGGCGCAACATGTGAGGTCGGGCTCGCCGAGCGCGCCGAGGATCGCGGCGCGGGCGCGGTCGCGCAGTGCCGTGACCGCCTCGTCGAGGTGGCCGCCGGCTGCGGCGTTCAGGGCGGGGAGGATCTCGAGCTCGATGCGCCCCGGCAGCGGCAGCCCGCCGGCGGGCGGCAGCGCCCGCCGCGTGCCGCGCAGTACCGCCGGCACCAGCGGGCAGCCCGCGCGCGTGGCGCTGGCAAACGCCCCGACGTGGAACTTCAGCAGCCCCGGCGTGCGCGGGAAGGTACCCTCGGGGAAGAACACCAGCGAATGCCCCTGGGAGGCGTTGCGCAGCACGCGCCGCGCGTCCGCCGCACCGCGATTGCGGTTGAAGCGCTCGACGAACTCCGAACCGAGCCGCCGCAGCACCGGGCCGGCGAGCGGGACCGCGGACATCTCGCGCTTGATGACGAAGCCGAAGCGGGCCGGAAGCGCCGCCGTGAGCACCACGCCGTCGAGGTAGCTCGCATGGTTGCAGACCACCACGCACTGCCCGGCCGGGATGCGTTCGGGGAACTTGAGCGTGAGCGGCGTGGCGGCGAGGAACAGGTAGGCGCGGGCGCAGGCGCGGGCCGCCGCACGGCGGCGCGCCACGCCCGGCAGCACCGCGAGCAGCGCGAGCGCGCTCACGCCGACGGCGAGGAACGCGAGCAGCACCCAGAGCGAATACGCGAGCCTCGCCGGGCCGAGCAGCGCCGCGCGCAGCAGCGGACGGAGCCGCGCGGGCGTTACGGCCACGGCAGCGGCCCGCCGTGCGGTGGAGGGTGTGAACTGGTTCTCTTTATGTTAATGCCGGAAATCCAGATGTGAAGGTCATCACGTCGAGGGGTCTGGCGCGCTCACCATACTGCGCTCAGCACATTACCCGGAAGTCCGGGCCCTGACACCGGCGCTTCCGCGCGCCGGCAACGCCCGAGGACCAGCGAGACACGTCTTGGCAAATCAGGCTGCGGCCATCGACACGAGCTCCCGCGCCGACGCTGACCCGGCGGTCTCCCGCTTTCTGGACGCGGTGTGGATGGAACGGGGCCTGTCGCCGAATACGCTCGCCGCCTACCGCGCCGATCTCACCGCGCTCGCCCGCTGGCTGGCCGAGCGCAACGTGCCGATCATGCGCACCACGCGCGCCGACCTGCAGGACTTCATCGCCTCCCGGGTGCGTGCCGGAGCGCGGCCCCGGTCGACGGCGCGTCAATTGTCCAGCTTCCGCCGCTTCTTCCGCTTCTTTCTGCGCGAGGCCGTGATCCGCGAGGACCCGACCGCGCAGATCGCCATGCCCAAGATCGGGCGCTCGCTGCCCCGCTCGCTCACCGAGGAGGAGGTCGAAGCGCTGCTCGGCGCCCCGCTGGTGAGCGACCCGCTCGGCAACCGCGACCGCACCATGCTCGAGGTGCTGTACGCGACCGGGCTGCGCGTCTCGGAGCTGGTGAACCTGCGGCAGGGCCAGGTGAACCTCAATCAGGGAGTGATTCGCATTCTCGGCAAGGGCGACCGCGAGCGGCTGATCCCGCTCGGCGAGGAAGCGATGCGCTCGCTGAAGGAGTTCGCGCGCGGACCGCGCGCGGAGATCCTGCTCGAGCGCCAGACCGACTACCTGTTCCCGACCCGCCGGGGCGATCGCATGACGCGCCAGGCCTTCTGGCACATCATCAAGCGCTATGCGCGCAAGGCCGGTATCGCCAAGGAGCTCTCGCCCCATACCCTGCGCCATGCCTTCGCGACGCATCTGCTGAATCACGGCGCTGACCTGCGCGTGGTGCAGCTGCTGCTCGGACACAGCGATCTCTCGACCACCCAGATCTACACCCACGTGGCGCGCGAGCGCATGAAAGAGCTGCACGCGCAGCATCACCCGCGCGGCTGACCGCGCGGCGCGGGCTGGCGCACCTGCCGGCCTCTGTTAGACTGCAACCGAAGGTTTCTCGAGGGGCGAACGATCTGCGCGCTCGAGGGTCCAATTCGCGGAGTCCCAATGCCCTCAAAGAAGCTACTGTTGCTGCTGGCGCTCGCTGGCCCGGCAGCCTGGGGCCTGCTGCCGGCGCAGCAGCCCGCCGCCCCGGATCCGCGCGAGGAGGTCGCGCGCCGCATTCCGGGCACCCGCGCCGATGAGCTGCGCGCGACCCCGATCCCGGGAATCTGGGAGCTGACCCGCGGCGGCGACATCGCCTACGTGACGGCCGACGGCCGCTACGCGATCAGCGGCGACCTGTACGACCTCAAGTCCGACACCGACCTCACGGAAGCACGCCGGCGCGAGGCGCGCCTCAAACTGCTCGCCCAGGTGCCCGAGAGCGAGATGGTGATCTTCGGTCCGAAGGACCCCAGGTACACCGTCACCGTATTCACCGATGTCGACTGTCCGTACTGCCGCAAGCTGCACAGCGAGATCGGCCAGTACAACAGTCTCGGGATCCGGGTGCGTTACCTGCTGTATCCGCGCACCGGACCGAACACCCCGTCTTGGACCAAAGCCGAACAGGTGTGGTGCGCGCCGAACCGCAACGACGCGCTGACGCGCGCCAAGCTCGGTCAGGCGCTGCAGGACAAGCCCTGCACTCACAACCCGGTGGCGGCGACCTACGCCCTGGGACGCGAGTTCCGCATCGACGGCACGCCGGCCATCGTGATGACGAACGGCGAGCTGCTACCCGGGTACCTGCCGCCGGACGTGCTGCTGAAGCACCTGCAGGACGAGCTGCATTGATCGATCGATTGGCGGAAATCGCCTGCGATTTCCGCAGGCCAACCTAGAGCTGTCTCGAGCCCGCTACACGGCAGGCCGGTTCAGGCCGCCGAGCGTTCACCGCTCCAGCAGCCGCAGCTTGTCGGGCTTGCCTTCCCACTCCTTGGCGTCGGCGGGGGCGGCCTTCTTCTCGGTGATCACCGGCCAGCCCTTGGCGAGCTCGGCGTTCAGCGCCTTGAACTGCTCCTGACCCTTGGGCAGCTCCTCCTCCGAGAAGATCGCCTCGACCGGGCATTCGGGCTCGCACAGCGTGCAGTCGATGCACTCGTCGGGGTCGATGGCGAGAAAATTCGGTCCTTCGTGGAAGCAGTCGACGGGGCACACCTCGACGCAGTCCATGTACTTGCACTTGATGCAGTTCTCGGTGACGACGAAAGTCATGCAGGTTCCTCGAGGCGTCCGCCGCCGCTGCGCAACGCGAGCCGCGCGCTGCGGGTATTGTGCCACGGCGAGCGCGACGCGGTGACACCGGGGGCGGCCGCGGGCTGCCTCTTTGCGACCTCAGCCCGCCGCACCAGTGCCAGCGCCGCGCGCGAGCCGCCGGTCGATGGTGGTGAAATGATGCGCCTCCTGGCCGGTGGCCCGGTCCTCCAGATAGTGGCGCAGGGCGAACTCGGTGCTCGGGAAGGCGATCTGCGGCCAGGGGATCTCGGCCGGCGCGAGCAGCGTCGTCTCGAGGCTCTCGGCGCCGACGCCGTAGGCGGCGCCGCGCAGCGCCGCCCGGAAGAACACGTGCACCTGCGCGGCGTGCAGCACGTGCACGACCGCGAGCAGCGAGCCGATCTCGACCTCCGCGAGCGCCTCCTCGAGCGACTCGCGTGCGGCCGCCTGCTGCAGCGTCTCGCCGTTTTCCATGAAGCCCGCGGGCACGGTCCAGTAACCGCGGCGCGGCTCGATGGCGCGCCGGCACAGCAGGATCCGGCCGTCGAGCTCGGGAACGCAGCCCACCACCAGACGCGGGTTCTGGTAGTGGATGGCGCCGCAGGCGTCGCACACATGACGCGGCAGGTGGTCACCGGGGGGAGTGCGCAGCCCCACCGGGGCGCCGCACTGGCTGCAGTATTTCATGGCGTGCCCCGCGAGGATACGGACGGTGCCCGGCCTTGTCGACGCCGGCGCCCGCGGGGCCGCCCCGCATTCAGTGCAGCAGCCCGAACACCGCGACGCCGCTGGTCGTGCCTGCGAACACCTTGCCGTCGGCGATCGTCGGGGTGATGAACTTGTTGCCGGTGCCGATCGAGTCGCGCGCGCCCGCCTGAGCGCTGTTGTAGAGCTCGGTCGCGAGATTGCCGGCGTCATAGGCGTGCAGCAC
>DASSQU010000263.1:0-2238 GCA_035702325.1 Steroidobacteraceae bacterium | reverse complement strand
GTCGGATTCGCCGAAGCGCTCGGCGGGCAATGCCCAGGTGACCTTCTCGAGCGAGCGGCGCAGCCGCACGAGGTTGCCGTCGCGCCACAGGCCCGGGGCGCGCAGTTGACAGCGATCGAAGTCGATCAGGTAGATGCTCTCCTCGCTGAGCAGCACATTGTGCGCATTCAGATCGGCGTGGCAGACGCCGAGGTCGTGGAAGCGGCGGATGCAGCGGCCGATGGCGATCCAGGTGAGGGTTGCGAGGGCGCCGGTGCGCAGGCACTCGGCCAGCGAGCCGACGACCGGTAGCCGCTCGGTGATGAGGTCGCCGGTGTAACTCGAACCTCTATGGCTGTAGCGTGCCGCCACCGGCGCGGGCACCGGCAGACCGGCACGGTGCAGTCGATAGGTGAGCTGCCATTCGGCGAAAGGGCGCGTACTCTCCTCCCCGCGCCAGGCGAAGCGATCCGAGGACAGGCGCGCCATCAGGCCGCCGCGGCGGTAGTGACGCAGCACGTAGCTCCGTCCATCGGAGTTGGTGACGAAGCGGGCTGCCGCGCGGCCGCGCGCGCTGCCATCGAGCGCTCCGAGCGACTCCCAGTAGCGCGGCTCGAACCAGTCGGCACTCAAATTGCCCACACGGGAGGTGTCATATAGCATGGCGCCCCCCGTGATGGCGCTGCGTTTCACCTCCGGTCCGAGCGCGAAGCGCCCATTCACAAAGCTGACTCCATGACGTTGCCTTTCGCCGAGCCGCCGCGCAGTGTCTGCATCCTCCGGCTCTCGGCCCTCGGCGATGCCTGCCACGTCGTGCCGATCGTGCGCACCTTACAACAGGCATGGCCGGCCACGCAGCTGACCTGGATCATCGGCAGGAACGAGGTGCGTCTCATGAAGCTCCTCGAGGGCGTGGAGTTTATCACCGTCGACAAGCGCGCCACTCTCGGCGCGCTCGCCGCGCTGCGCACCGCGCTCGCCGGCCGCCGCTTCGAGGTGCTGCTGCACATGCAGCTCGCGCTGCGCGCCAGCCTGGTGGCAGCCTGCGTGGCGGCGCGCGTGAAGCTCGGCTTCGATCGCGCCCGCGCCCGCGAGCTGCAGTGGTTGTTCACCAATGCGCGCATCGCACCACGCCGCAACGAGCACGTGCTCGACAGCTTCTTCGGCTTCCCGGCGGCGCTCGGCATCAGCGAGCGGCTGCTGCGCTGGGACCTGCGGCTGCCGCCCGAGGCACAGGGTTACGCGCAACGGCTCATCCCCGACCAGCAGCCGACGCTTCTCATCAGCCCCTGCTCGAGTCACCGGTTACGCAACTGGCGCGCCGCGCGCTATGCCGCCGTCGCCGCGCACGCCGCTTCCCGTCACGGCATGCGCGTGATTCTCGTCGGCGGCCCGGGTGAGAGCGAGCAGCGCATGGCAAGCGCCATCGAGCAGGCCTGCCCGGTGCCGCTCATCAATCAGGTCGGCAAGGACACACTGCCCGAGCTGCTGGCGCTGCTCGCGCGCGCGCGCGTCCTGTTGAGCCCCGACTCAGGCCCCGTGCACATGGCCACCATGGTCGGCACGCCGGTCATCGGCCTGTATGCCGCCACCAACCCGGCGCGCAGCGGACCGTATCTCTCGGGCCGCTGGTGCGTGGATGCCTACGCCGAGGCTGCGCGCGTTTACCGCGGCTGCGAGCCGCAGCAGCTCCCGTGGACGCACAAGATCGAGGAACCGGGCGTGATGGACCTGATCCAGGTCGATCAGGTCGCCGGCAAGCTCGATGAGTTGCTAGGATCGCAGCCATGAAAGAGGTCCTGGTCCCGGTCTCCCCCGGCGAGCTGCTCGACAAGATCACGATCCTCAGGATCAAGGTGGCGCGCATACAGGACGCCGCCAAGCTCGCCAATGTGAAGCTGGAACTGTCGCTGCTCGAGCAGATCTGGAAGGACGCGGGCGCGGCCGCGCACGATGTGGCGCTCGATGAGCGCGCGCTCGAGAACGTCAACGGACAGCTCTGGGACATCGAGGATCGCATCCGCGACAAGGAAGCGCGTCAGACCTTCGACCGCGAGTTCATCGAGCTCGCGCGCGCCGTCTACATCTGCAACGACGAGCGCGCCGCGATCAAGAAGCGCATCAACCTGCAGCTCGGTTCGCGCATCATCGAAGAGAAATCCTACAAACAGTACCGGTAGCGGTATGCACCCATTCATTCTGCGTGTGCTGATGAGTGTCAGCGGTCTGGTCCTGTTGGCGTCCGCCGCGATGGCGCAG
>DASSQU010000262.1:0-3577 GCA_035702325.1 Steroidobacteraceae bacterium | reverse complement strand
GCCGCGCTCATCGAGGCAGCGCTCCTGGCGCGCGCGCACCGAGCCCTCGACCACCGGATCGACGACTTCCAGGTGCGAGGGATTGAAGGCGAGCACCGCATGTACGTTGCCGCCCGGGGTGCGCAGGTCCGCCGAGAAGCCCTTGTGATACTTGACGTCGCCCGAACCCTTGAGCCGCACCGGGTCGTAGCCCCCCTCGAACTCCGAGAACAGCTCCGCCGGCGACTTGCCGAGCAGGTTCACCAGCACGTTGAGCCGGCCGCGGTGCGCCATGCCGATCACCACTTCCCCGATGCCTCCCGCCCCGCAGTTCAGGATCAGCTCATCGAGCAGCGGCATGAGCGCATCGCCCCCCTCGAGCGAGAAGCGCTTCTGGCCGACGTACTTGGTGTGCAGGTAACGCTCCAGGCCCTCCGCCGCGGTGAGCTGCCAGAGGATGTTGCGGCGCTCCTCCACGCTGAAGCGCGCCTGGAGGCGCGCCTCCTGGAACCGGTCCTGCAGCCACAGCCGCTCCTCGGACTCCGACACGTGCGCAAACTCGGCGCCCACGCTGCCGGCGTAGATGAACTCGAGCTGCGCGAGGATGTCCCGCAGCTTCATGCGCTTGGGCACCGCCGCGATGCGGCTGCCGGTGAAGAATTCGCTGTCGAGATCGGCGGGGGTGAGCCCGAAATACTCCAGCTCGAGCACCCGCGGCTTCGGCCGCCGGCTGAGGCGCAGCGGATCGATGTCGGCGATGAGATGCGCGCGGTTGACCCACAGCTGGATGAGCCGCGAGACCGCCGCCTGCCGGGCGTCCGCGGCGGTACCGGCTGCCGCCGGGGCGGGGCCGGTGCGCCGCTCGCCCGCGCGCGCGACGATCGCCGTGCGGATCGCCGCGTGCTCCGGCTCGCCGGGCGGGCCCCCGAGCCCCGCGAAGTACTGCCGCCAGTGCCCGGCTACGCCCGCCGGGTCGCGCAGGTACTGCTCGTAGAGGGCATCGAGGAACTCGGCGTTGCCGCCGTAGAGGGGGGTGGGTTCGAGCATCGGGGAAAAAAGCGACGGCGAGCCAATAGTTTAGCGGAAACGCCGCCGCCGGGCTAAGACGTATGGGCGCCGGGCACTGCCGGCCCGGCTCAGCCTACAACGAGCCGAGCAACCCGATTTCGTACAGGATCAGCGCGCCGTAGGCCACGAGCAGCCCGTAGAGCGCCGTCCCGACGGGCAGGCCCCCGAAGGCCCGGGTGCGCGCGAGGAGCGTGAGGAATACGACC
This sequence comes from Steroidobacteraceae bacterium, assembly GCA_035702325.1. Classification (GTDB taxonomy): domain Bacteria; phylum Pseudomonadota; class Gammaproteobacteria; order Steroidobacterales; family Steroidobacteraceae; genus 13-2-20CM-66-19. Next base: position 2,324 of record DASSQU010000262.1, on the reverse strand, counting down.
CCGCCGCCGGTGAGCCCGACCTTCACCAGGGCGAACACCAGTGCCGAGCCGCCGACGAGCGGACGCATGATCGGGTTGGCCTCGTAGGCGCCGTGTTCCATCAGCATGAGCGTGAGCAGTGCGTCGGCCGCGGAGAACGCCACGATCAGCATCGAGAGCGCGAGCCACTGCGGGTGGTGCCAGTCGATCGCCCCCAGGGCGCGCTCAGTCGCGCGCCGCGGCGCGCGGCGCCGGGGCCGCAGGCTCCCGTACAGCAGCGCACGCCACACCTTCTGGCGCCGCTCGCCATGGCGCCGCTCTGGCATGCCGGTGCGGATCGGGATCATGGACGGCGGGTTCGAGTCTTCAGACACGGTTGTTGTTGTTCACTTGCCCGCGGGAGCGCGCAATTATTCTAGCCGCGCCGGTACGCGGCGGCTCGGTTTTGTTGCGTGACGGCGCTCACGGCGCCTCACCGTGGTGTCCGGGGGCGGCCTGCAGGCGGCGCCTGCGCCAGCTTATGACACCTCGCGGCCTGCTCTAATATCATCGCGCGGATGTCGCGACCGAGCATTGCTCCCGGAAGCCACGCGCCGGACGGCCTGCCGGTTCCGCGCCGCTACTGGGCGATCGCGGCCATCCTGCTCGCGATCTGCATGTCGGTGCTCGACAGCACCATCACCAATGTTGCGCTCCCGACCATCGCCCGCGACCTGCAGGCGAGCTCCGCGGTCTCGATCTGGGTGATCAACGCCTACCAGCTCGCGATCCTGGTGGTGCTGCTGCCGCTCGCCTCGCTCGGAGAAGTGGTCGGCTACCGGCGCGTGTCGCTCGCCGGACTCGCGGTGTTCACGCTCGCCTCGCTCGCCTGTGCGTTTGCGCCGTCGCTGCTCACGCTCAGCATGGCGCGCCTCATCCAGGGGCTGGGAGCCGCCGGCATCATGAGCGTCAACGCCGCGCTGGTGCGCTTCACCTACCCGGGGCGCTATCTGGGGCGGGCCATCGGCATCAACGCCTTCGTGGTGGCCACTTCCGCGGCCCTCGGACCCACCATTGCTTCCGCAGTGCTCGCGGTCGCGCACTGGCGCTGGCTGTTCGGCATCAACGTGCCGATCGGGCTGCTCACCATCGCCATCGCCCGCTACTCGCTGCCGGAGGTCGAGCGCGTCCGCCGGCCGCTCAACCACACCGGCGCCGTGCTCTACGCGGGCACCTTCGGGCTGCTGCTCGCCGGGCTGCAGTCGCTGGCGCATCATTCCGCCACGGCGTTCGCGCTGCTCGAGATCGCCGCCGGAGCGCTGCTCGGCTGGACGCTGGTGCGCCGCGAGCAGGGGCGGACGGCGCCGCTCATCCCGTTCGATCTGTTGCGGGTGCGGCTGTTCTCGCTGTCGCTCGCCACCTCGGTGTGCGCCTTCATCGCCCAGATGACGGCGCTGGTCTCGCTGCCGTTCGAGATCCAGCGCCTCGGACACTCGGCGGTCGAGACCGGGCTCTTCATGACCCCCTGGCCGCTCGCGCTCGCGGTTGCGGCCCCCCACGCCGGCAGGCTCGCCGAGCGCTACTCGGCCGGGCTGCTCGGCAGTCTCGGGCTGCTGGTGATGTCCGGCGGCCTGGCGCTGCTCGCGCTTTCCCCGGGCAGCGGCGGCGGCCCGGGTTTCATCTGGCGCATGGCGGTGTGCGGCCTGGGATTCGGCCTGTTCCAGTCCCCCAACAACCACGCCATCCTCTCGGCGGCGCCGCGCGCGCGCAGCGGCGCCGCAGGTGGCATGCTCAGCAGCGCGCGTCTCGTCGGGCAGGCGCTCGGGGCGGCCGGAGTCGCCATCCTCTTCCGCGCCTTTCCCGCGACCGGCTCGAATCTGGCGCTGTACGCGGCAGCCGCGCTCGCCTTCGTGGCGGCGCTGGTGAGCGTGGTGCGCCTCACTGGAACCGAAGGAGCAGGCACATGAGTGAGAGCAAGTCCCCCGGCGGCTCCCCCGCCCCGGCAGCCATCAAACCGCCGTTCACCCTCGCCACGGCGATCGCCAAGGCGCGCGGCGCCGAAGACGCCTGGAACAGCCGCGACCCGCAGCGCGTCGCGCTCGCCTACAGCGAGGACTCGGCGTGGCGCAACCGCGCCGAGTTCTTCAGCGGGCGCGAGGCCATCCGCGAGTTCCTGCGGCGCAAATGGGCGCGCGAGCTCGACTACCGCCTGATCAAGGAGGTCTGGGCCTTCGGCGACCACCGCATCGCGGTGCGCTTCGCCTACGAGTGGCACGACGACTCGGGCCACTGGTACCGCTCCTATGGCAACGAGAACTGGGAGTTCGACGCGGCCGGCCTGATGCGCCGCCGTCACGCCTCGATCA
>DASSQU010000261.1:0-3820 GCA_035702325.1 Steroidobacteraceae bacterium | reverse complement strand
CTGCTGCACTTCGGCGGCAAGGTCATGAAGAACGTCGCCGGCTTCGACGTGGCGCGGCTGCTCTGCGGCTCGCTCGGCATCCTCGGCCCCATCACCGCGGTGTCGCTCAAGGTGCTGCCCCGGCCGCGCGCCGAGGCGACTCTGCGCTTTGCGATGTCCGAGAGCGAGGCGCTCGCGGCGTTCAACCGCTGGGCGGGACAGCCGCTGCCCGTCTCGGCGAGCTCCTGGTGGCAGGGCGAGGCGCGCCTGCGGCTGTCGGGCGCTGCGGCGGCGCTCGCCGCCGCGCGCAGCGCGCTCGGGGGCGAAGTGCTCGAGGAAGGCGCCGCCGCGCGCTGGTGGCAGGAGCTGCGGAGTCTGCGGCACCCGATGCTCGGCGATGCGCCGGCGCTGTGGCGGCTGTCGCTCCCCTCGACCGCGCCGCCGCTCGCCCTCGCGGCAGCGCCCCTCATCGAGTGGGGCGGCTCGCTGCGCTGGTACGCACTCGAGCTCCCGGCCGCTGAGATGCGACGCATCGCCGCCGCAGCCGGGGGCACGGCGCTGCACTGGCGCGGCGGGGCGGACGGTGAGCGCTTTCATCCGCTCGCCCCCGCGGTGCTCGCAATCCACCGCCGCCTTAAGGAGCGTTTCGATCCGCACGGCGTGTTCAACCCCAGCCGCCTGGTCGCGGGTCTGTAGCGGGCCTTCCCACAGGGCGCTCCCCATGCAGACCCGGCTCGCAGAATTCATCCGGCAGACCCCGCAGGGTGCGGCGGCGGATGCCATCCTGCGCGCCTGCGTGCACTGCGGATTCTGCAACGCCACCTGTCCGACCTACCGGCTGCTCGGCGACGAGCTCGACGGACCACGCGGGCGCATCTACCAGATCAAGCAGGTGCTCGAAGGCTCCCCCGCGACGCGCCGCACCCAGCTGCATCTCGACCGCTGTCTCACCTGCCGCAACTGCGAGACCACCTGTCCGTCCGGCGTCGAGTACGGGCGGCTGCTCGACATCGGCCGCGAGCGGGTGAATGCGCAGGTGCGCCGGCCGCTCCCCGAGCGGGCGCTCCACTGGCTGCTGCGCGAGGGGCTCACTCGCCGCCCGCTCTTCGGCGCTGCCGTGCGCCTCGGCCGGGCGCTGCGCTTCGCGCTTCCCGGCCCGCTGCGCGCTCAACTCGGCGCTGCCCGCCCCGCCGGCGTGTGGCCGCGGCGTACGCACCCGCGCCGTGTGCTGCTCCTCAGCGGCTGCGTGCAGCCCGCGCTCGCCCCCTCGATCGATGCGGCCACCGCGCGGGTGCTGGATGCCGCCGGCATCCAGACGCTCCTCGAGCCGCGCGCGGGATGCTGCGGGGCGATCCGCGCGCACCTCGGCGACCCCGAGGGCGCGCTCGGCAACGCGCGGCGCAACATCGACGCCTGGTGGCCGCGCTTCGCGGGCGGGAGCGTCGAGGCGCTGGTGGTGAACGCCTCGGCCTGCGCCGCGACGGTGAGCGACTACGGCTACCTGCTGCGGGGCGACCCGGCCTACGCCGAGCGTGCCCGGCGCATCAGCGCCGCGACGCGCGAGCTCGGCGCCTTCCTCGCCCCGGAGACCGCGCGGCTCGCGCAGCTGGCGCCACGCGCCCGGGCGCCGGCGCAGGCGCCGCAGCGCCTCGCTTTCCACCGCCCCTGCACGCTGCAGCACGCGCTGCGCGCCGGCAACGAGATCGAGCAGCTGCTGGAAGCGCTCGGCGCCGAGGTCCTCCCGGTGGCCGAGGCGCACATGTGCTGCGGCTCCGCCGGCACCTACTCGCTGCTGCAGCCGGCGCTCGCGCGCACGCTGCGCGCGCGCAAGCTCGGCCATCTCGAGGCCGGGAGACCCGAAGCGATCCTCTCGGCCAACATCGGCTGCATCGCGCACCTCGGCGGGGCGTCTGCGGTGCCGGTGCGGCACTGGATCGAGTGGGTCGACGAGCGGGCGGCGGCGGGTTGAGCTCGGCCCGCCGGCTGCCGTCCGGCGCTTACGCGAGCGGCGAGGTCGTGTAGCGCGGGTCGTGCGGTTCGCGGGCGAAGATCTTCCGCACCAGCGGCTCGAAGTAGCCGAGGCTCTCGGCGCGGTAGTCCGGATCGAAGGAGCACTGGTCCCACGCGGCGCAGAAGTGCCGGGTCGCCTCGTACCAGGGGTGACCGCGGAAGCGCTCGCGCGCGTTGCGATCGCCGCCCAGGTGATGCACGTAGTAGTAGTTCTGGAAGAGCCCATGCTGCTCGACGATCCAGGCGACTTCGGCCCGCACGTAGGGACGCAGGATCGCCGCCGCGAGCTCGGCGTGGTTGTAGGGCGCGAGCTCATCGCCGACGTCGTGCAGCAGCGCCGCGACCACCAGCTCCTCGTCAGCGCCGTCGCGCGCGGCGCGGGTCGCAGCCTGCAGCGAGTGCCCGAGGCGGCTCACCGGGTAGCCCTCGAGCGAGTGATCGAGGCGCCCGAGGCTCTCGAGCACCCGGTCGGCGAGCCCGGCCGCGTAGGCGCGCTCCGACTCATCGAGCAGCAGGTAGTCCTCGCGCGTACCGTCCTGCATCTGCCGGAAGCTGACGATGCGGCTCATGCGCTGCGCCTCGCGGCGCCGCCCGCGTCAAGGTGGCGGCGGCGCAGCACCCGGTAGAGGCTGCGCGGGCCGTCCATGTCGATGTAGCAGCCCTGCAGGTGCCTCAGGCCCTCGGCGGGATCGAAGCCTGTGCGCCCGTGCAGCAGCCGGCAGTTGTCGAACATCACCAGGTCGCCGGCATTCAGCAGGAAGCGGACCTGGAAGTCCGGGGCGCGCAGGTCGTGATCGAAGCGCCGCCGGGCGCGGTAGTACTCCTCGAGCTGCGCGCGCGGAAAGAGCGGCACGAAATCGAGCCGCGGGCTGAAATGGATCGCCTTGAGAGCGCCGGTGACGTCGAGCTCGATGGGAGGCGCGCTCGCGGTGAGCTCGGTGCCGGCGTCGACGTAGCGGAAGCGCACCGGGGTGCCCGCGAGGATGCGGAACGCGTCCGGCGCGCGCTCCCGCAGCGCCTGCGCCACCGCGAACCCGTCAACCAGAGTTGACAGCCCGCCGCGGGTCTCGTTCACCAGGCAGTGCAGCAGCTGGATGCCCGGCACCGGGGCGCGGTAGGGATTGTCGGTGTGCGGGTCGAGCGGCACCGAGGTGTAGGCGAGATCCGAGGCATCGGGGGTCGAGCGCACGTCGAACAGCGCCCCGAAGTTGGTCTCGCGGGTGAAGCCGAACTGCGCGCCGACCTTCAGCACCATGCCGCGCTCGGCCGGCACGCCCTCGAAGATCACGAAGCCGAAACCGAGGAAGATCTCGAGCCAGGCGAGAAGCTGCGCCTCGGTCGGCTCGGCGCGCCAGCCCACCCGGGGCAGCTCGGTGAGCGTGCCGTCCCACAGCCGCGGCGCGGGGCAGTCGTGGCTCCCCGGCGCGAGCGCAGCTTCCGCGAGCAGCTCGGCGGCGGCGAAGGTCGCCTCGTGGCCGTCGCTGAACCTCACGCGGAACAGTCCCGCCGAGGGCTGCGAGACGGCGGTGACTCGCAGCTTCGGGTCGAAGTCGGACGGGTCCTGCAGGCGCTGCTCGGTCTTCAGGTCGATGCTGGCGGCGTCCTTGCAGCGCTCGCGCAGCCACAGCGGATGGAGCGGCTCGCGGCTGCCGTCGGCGCGCTCCAGCACGAGCTCATCCGGTGCGCCGATCCGCAGGGTCGCCGTGCGTGGGGTCGCGGTCACGCCACGAGTCTAGCGTCGGTGCCGCGCCGCCGCCACGAGGTCGTTGGCGGCGCCTGCGGCGGCGGTGTATTTTCCGGCCATGGCCCTCAGCCGCCGCGAGCTCCTGAC
>DASSQU010000260.1:0-3337 GCA_035702325.1 Steroidobacteraceae bacterium | reverse complement strand
GGCCGCAACCCCAACAGCAACTCCCCCGCCGACCTCAGGGCGGCCGAAGCGGTGCTGAAGGCGATCCGTCCCTTCGTGCGCTACGTCGACTCCTCGCGCTACATCGACAACCTCGCCAACGGCGACATCTGCCTGGTGATGGGCTGGTCGGGCGACGTCAAGCAGGCGCACGACCGCGCCCGCGACGCCGGCAAGGGGGTGAACCTCGCCTACTCGATCCCGGGCGAAGGCGCCATCAGCAACTACGACGTGCTGGCGATCCCGGCGGACGCGCCGCACGTGCGCAATGCGCACCTGTTCATCAATTTCCTGCTGCGCCCGGACATTGCCGCGCGCAATTCGAACCTCATCAAGTACGCCAACAGCGTGCTGCCGTCGATCCAGCCGCTCGACCCCGCGGTGGCGGGCGACCCGGGCGTCTACCCGCCCCCGCAGGTACGCGCCCGCCTGACGCCCGAGCGCGCCCGGCCGGCCGCCTACCAGCGGCTGCTCACGCGCGCCTGGACGCGCTTCAAGACCGGCAGGTAAGGTCGGCACTCCGTGAGTACCAGCATCGAGCCCCGGGCCGCCGATCGCGCCGCCGCCGCCGCCGACAGCTACGTACGCATCAGGAACCTCACCAGGAAATTCGGCGACTTCGTCGCGGTCGACGACGTATCGCTCGACATCCGCCGCGGCGAGATCTTCTGCCTGCTCGGCGGCTCGGGGTCGGGCAAGACGACGCTGCTGCGCATGCTGGCCGGCTTCGAGACCCCCACCGCCGGGAGCATCGAGATCGACGGCCAGAGCCTGAGTGCCGTACCGCCGTACGAGCGCCCGGTCAACATGATGTTCCAGTCCTACGCGCTGTTCCCGCACATGAGCGTCGAGAGGAACGTGGCGTTCGGACTCGAGCAGGAGCGCCTGAGCCGCGCCGAGATCCGCCGCCAGGTGGGCGAGATCCTCGAGATCGTCAGGATGCGCGGCTTCGAAGCGCGCAAGCCGCATCAGCTGTCCGGCGGCCAGCGCCAGCGCGTCGCCCTGGCCCGGGCGCTGGTGAAGCGCCCGAAGCTGCTGCTGCTCGACGAGCCGCTCGCGGCGCTCGACAAGAAGCTGCGCGAGCACACCCAGTTCGAGCTGCTCAACATCCAGCAGCGCCTCGGGGTCACCTTCATCGTGGTCACCCACGACCAGGAGGAGGCGATGACCCTCGGCACGCGGCTCGGAGTCATGGACCGGGGCCGTATCGTGCAGGTGGGGACACCGGCGGACATCTACGAGTCGCCGGCGACGCGCTTCGTCGCCGACTTCATCGGCTCGGTCAACATGTTCGAGGGCGAGGTGAGCGAGAGCGGCGCGGGGGCCGTGAGCATCCGCTGCGCCGAGCTCGGCTGCACGGTACGCGCCGGCCGCGGCGCGCCGCTCGCGCGCGGCGCTACGGTCTGGACGGCCATACGCCCCGAGAAGATCAACATCGCGCGCCAGGCTCCCGCGGCGCAGGAGCCGGCACGCCCCGGCAACCTGGTGCGCGGCACGGTCAAGGAGATCGCCTACATGGGCGACATGTCGATCTATCTGGTGCGCATCGGCTCGGGCAGGCTGCTGCGCGTGACGCTGCCGAACATCATGCGCGGCGCCGAGCGGCCGATCGCCCGCGAGGAGACGGTGTGGCTCTCCTGGCACGACTCGAGCCCGGTAGTGCTCACCGAGTAGCCGCGGTGCGCTGGTCTCGGGCAGCGGGACGCGGTCTGGTCGCAGGCATTCCCACCCTGTGGCTGCTGCTGCTGTTCCTGGTGCCATTCATCATCGTGTTCCGCATCTCCTTCTCGGAGGTGCGCCTGGCGATACCGCCGTACACCCCGCTGATCGCCTGGCACCACGGCGAGCCCGCGCTCGAGCTGCACGGCTCGGCCTATGCGTTCCTGTTCACCGATCCGCTGTATCTCGCCTCCTACCTCTACTCGCTCAAGGTGGCGGCGGTCTCGACGCTGTGCTGCCTGGCGTTAGGCTATCCGATGGCCTACGCCATCGCGCGCGCGGGTCCCGCGACCCGCCCGCTGCTGCTGATGCTGATCGTGCTGCCCTTCTGGACCTCGTTCCTGCTGCGTGTCTACGCCTGGATCGGGTTGCTGAACAACAACGGCGTCATCAACAACGTGCTGCTGTACCTGGGGCTGATCCATCGGCCGCTGCACCTGCTGCAGACCGACTTCGCGGTGTACATCGGCATCGTCTACTCGTACCTGCCGTTCATGATCCTGCCGCTGTACGCGAATCTCGAGAAGCACGACCTCTCGCTCCTCGAGGCGGCCGCGGATCTCGGGGCGCGCCCGTGGCGGGCGTTCCTGCGGATCACGCTGCCGCAATCCCTGCCCGGCATCGCGGCGGGGGCGCTGCTGGTGTTCATTCCGGCGGTGGGCGAGTACGTCATCCCGACGCTGCTCGGCCGCACCGACCAGCTGATGATCGGGCGGGTGCTGTCGGACGAGTTCTTCGAGAACCGTGACTGGCCGGTGGCGAGCGCGGTGGCGATCCTGATCCTGCTGCTGCTGATCGTGCCGATCCTGCTGTTCCAGCGCTTCCAGCAGCGCCAGCTCGAGGCGTCCCGGTGACCTCGCGCGGCCTGCTCACGCGCGCGGCACTGCTCCTCGGGCTGGTGTTTCTGTACGTGCCGATCATCTCCATGATCGTGTTCTCCTTCAACAATTCGCGTCTGGTCAGCGTGTGGGATGCGGCGCACTCGCCCACGCTCAAGTGGTACGCGGCGCTCGCCCGCAACGAGCAGATCCTCGGCGCCGCGTGGCTGTCGATACGCATCGCGCTCATCTCCGCCAGCGCCGCCGTGCTGCTCGGCACGCTCGCCGGGGTGGCGCTGGCGCGCTTCGGCGCCTACCGCGGCCGGCTGCTGCTCGCCGGAATGATCCCGGCTCCGATCGTGATGCCGGAAGTCATCACCGGGCTGTCGCTGCTGCTGCTGTTCGTGGCGCTCGGGCAGCTGATCGGCTGGCCGCGCGGCGTGGGCGCGGTTACCATCACGCTCGCCCACATCACCTTCTGCATGGCGTACGTGACCGTCGTGGTGCAATCGCGCCTCGCCGGCTTCGACGAGTCGCTCGAGGAGGCGGCCATGGACCTGGGTGCGCGCCCGCTGCGGGTATTCCTGCGCATCACGCTGCCGCTCATACTGCCGGCGGTCGCCTCCGGCTGGCTGCTGGCGTTCACGCTGTCGTGGGACGATCTGGTGATCACGCAGTTCGTGGCCGGACCGGGCTCGAGCACGCTGCCCATGGTGATCTTCTCCAAGGTGCGCTTCGGCGTGACCCCGGACGTGAATGCGCTCGCCACCATCATGGTGCTG
>DASSQU010000259.1:0-10112 GCA_035702325.1 Steroidobacteraceae bacterium | reverse complement strand
CCAGCGGCGCGGCACCGAGTAGAGAGGAAAGTTCTGGCGGAACACCCAGGTGCGGGGCGCGTAGCCATAAGCGATCGGGTGCTCGGGCCGCGCGAAGCTCACCCGCACGTGCGACCCGGGTGTCCTGGTCACCGCCGACTGGGAAGCGGCCGCCGAGGCCGCGCCGCCTCCCTGGGTGCTGCGCGGCACGCCACCGGACTCGCGGCGCACACCGCGCACGATGCCGCCCTCGAGCGCCAGCATCGAGCCGCTGCCGAGCGTGATCAGCAGGCCCCCTGAGTCGACGAAGCGCTCGAGCTCGGCCAGGCCGGCGTAGCCGATTCCCCCGGTGATGTCGTCGGATTCGGCCGGTGTGCCGAAGGCCGGCGTCGCCTTGGTCTTCCTGAAGGGCATGGGTCCCCAGGACTTCGGGATCCCCTGGATCTGCTCGGCAAGCTCGAGATCGACGTGACCGTAGAGCAGCACGTCGCACCTGTCGCGCAGCTTTCCTGCGCGGATGTCCTCGTCCCGCACGTACACGTAAGGAATGTGTCGCTGGTCGAGCGAGTAACGCGCCCAGCCGATCGTGTCCGTGTCCGCCCACGGCACCCAGAGCCCCAGGCGCGGCACCGGAGTCTCGTGGCGAGCCACTTGCGGCGCCGCCGCGGCGCTCGTGAAATCGAGCCCAAGCTGCCTGGCGGCGTCGCGCACCGCGGCCGCGAGTCCCGCCTGCGGCCCGAGAATCCACGAGCCCGCCGGGTACTCGTCGCCCGCGAGCGTGAACGCGCGCTCGGCGATCGCCACCCCGAAGCGCGCGAGCCGGTAACGCGCCTCGAGCAGCCCCTCCTGCCCGGTGTCCTTGAGCACGAACACGGGACCCTCGCCCGCGACCGTGCCCTGCGGGTGCGGCGCCTCGCGCACGCGGGTGAGGTCCAGCTCCCGCACCCGGCTGTCCGCGGTCGCCACCGTCGCGAGGTGGTAGTTGACGGGCAGCGCCCAGGAGATGTCGTCATAGGCCTCGCCGGCATCCTTCGGATAATGCTGCGGGGTCAGCAGGTCGACAGCGTAGTCGCGGTACGGCTGGTCGAGGCGCACGACGAAGGTGCCGGCGGGAAAGGTGCCCTCGCGGAGGGTGAACGACGCGGCTGCGCGCTGCACCTCGATGCCCTGCGCCATGAGCCGCGCGATGAGCTGCGCCACGCGCGCGGGATCGCCCTGGCGGTCGGGAATCACGATGCCGAAGGGCGGCTGCTCGAGGCCCCGGTGCCAGGAGTGCAGGCCCTTGAGGTAGTAGTTGTGCAACAGCTGCTGCGCCTGCTGCGCCATGTCATCGAGCGCCGCGAGCAGTGCCGTCTCGTTGTAATTGACGTTGTCGCGCGCCGACCAGTTGAAGGTCCCCTGCGGCGGCGGCGGCAGCGGGCGGTACCATTCGACGGAGGTGTCCTGGCTCGGCTGCTCGGGGACGAGCGTCTCGGCGGTGCCGTTGCCGAAGGTCTCGTAGCCGCGGCCGTCGGCGTTGTGATTGGTCGCGATAGCGTCCAGATAGAGATGTGCGAAGTCGTCGCCGAAATTCCATGTCCACACGCCCGGCATGCCGAGCCCGGTGAGCGTCTGTACTTCGTGGAAGCTGAGCTCGAGGCGCTCGTCGTAGGTGAGCGGGTCGACGTGCTCGTTGATGGGTCCGGTGCCGTTCCAGGTCACGAGCAGCGCCACGCTCTCGTGCATGTCGTGGATCACCTGCGGATGCCACGCCCACATCATGCGGAACACTGCCTGGGTGGTCGCGTGCACCTGCTGGTGGGCGTCGCGGTTGATGTCGACGTAGGCATACTTCGACCAGTAGGGCGGCGCCTGTCGCGGCAGGTGCGCCAGGTCTGTCTTGCCTTTGAGATAGCGGTAGAACCATTCGACCTGCTTGTCGCGCCCGTCGGGGTTGGATACCGGGTTGATCAGCACCACGAGCTTCTCGCGGATGCGGCGGATCATCGGCTGCTCCGAGACCGCGAGGCGATAGGCGAGCTCGAGCGCCGATTCGGTCGAACCGCTCTCATCGGAGTGCAGCCCCGCATTGATGTAATAGATCGGGCGGGCAGTGGCGATCAGGTGCGCGGCGGCTTGCGGGTCCGTGCGGCGCGGATCGGCCAGCGCCGCCGTCGCGGCTTTGAGCCGCTCGAGGTCGCGAATTCCCTCCTCGTCCGCGATCGCCACCAGCACGATGTCGCGGCCCTCCTCCGAGCGGCCGATATCGAAGATCCGTACCCGCGGCGACGAGGCGGCGAGCGCGCGCAGGTAGGCGTAGGCGGCGGCCGAATCGACCAGCTCGCCGGGCGCCCCGGGGATGCGGTGCAGGAAGGCGAGCGGCGAGACCGCGGTCGCAGACTGCGGCAGGTAGGCGACCCAGGGCGACAGGAAGTCCGCGCGGGTGGTCGCGGCCGCGATCGCCTCGATCGAGCCCGGCTCGGCGGTATCGGGTGCGGTCGCGACCGGGGCCGCCGCTGCGAGCGGCGCCGCAGCTGCGGCCCTCAGCGCAAGCAGCGCCAGCGCGCCGAGCGCGCCGAGGGCGCCGCCGCGCCGCAGCGCCCGCGCGCTCACGGCGCCACCGCCTGCGCCGGCCGCCGCCTGACCTGCGTGACGGCCCCCAGCAGCTGGCGCAGGAGCTTGCGCCGCCGTGCTGTACGAAAGCGCCGCGGCTCCATCACACAGTCGATCCACAAGCCGTCGACGGTCGCCACCAGCAGGTCGGTCGCATCGTCGGTCGAGAGCCGCGCCGACATCTCGCCACGCGAGCGCGCCTCGGCCAGCAGCGAGCGGATGCAACGGCGCCAGCGCGCGTAGTAGCTGCGGTGCTCGCGCGCCAGGCGCGGATTGCTCGCCGCCCTCCCCCACAGCGTCATCCACAGCGCGAAATCGGTCGTCTTGCCGCTCCTCGGCAGCATGTACTCGAGCGCCGCCTGCAGCGCGCCCAGTCCGGCGGGCGCCGCCCGCACCAGCGTGTCGAGCTCGGCAAAGGTGCGCTCCGCCAGCCAGCGGAAGGTGAAGCCGACCAGCTCGTCCTTGCTCTTGAAGTAATGACTCAGCACTCCGATGCTGATGCGCCCGCGGCGGGCGATTGCGCGTACGGTGGCATTCTCCATGCCGCCGCTGCGCATGACGCCCAGCGTGAGCGCGGCAATCTCCTCGCGCCGGCGCTCGTGGTCGACGATCTTCGGCATGCTTCGCTCCCCCAAAGCGCGCGCCCCACGGGGCCGTGCGCCCCGCGAGCTTACACCTCCGGCGGCCCGGCGCCTGCACCCCACACCCGCGCCCGCGCCCACGCGCGCCGCGCCGCCCCGCCTCGCGCCGCCCCGCCTCGCGCCACGCCGGCCACCCGGCCACGGTTGCGGGGTTGTCGAACACCTGTTATAAAACCGGCCGGCCCTAGTGGCCGATTGGGGAGCCCATGGGCGGCACAGGCGGCGGCGCGCCGCTCGATCTCGCTTTCGTACGCAAGCAGTTCCCGGCGTTCGCCGAGCCGAGCCTCGCCGGACAGGCGTTTTTCGAGAACGCCGGCGGCTCCTACCCCTGCGCCCGGGTGGTGGAGCGCCTCGGCGAGTACTACCGGCGGCTCAAGGTGCAGCCCTACTACGTGCACCGCACCTCCGCCGAGGCCGGCGAGTGGATGGATGCCGCGCGCACGCGCCTCGCCGGCTACCTCGGGGTGAGCGCCCCGGAGCTGCACTTCGGGCCCTCGACCTCGCAGAATACCTACGTGCTGGCGCACGCCGTGCGCACGCTACTCGGCAGCGGCGACGAGATCGTCGTCACCAACCAGGATCACGAGGCCAATAGCGGCGCCTGGCGCCGCCTGGCGGCGTACGGCGTCACCGTGCGCGAGTGGCGCGTCGACCCGGAAAGCGGCCGCCTCGATCCCGGCCAGCTCGAGAAGCTGCTCACCGCGCGCACGCGCCTGCTCACCTTTCCGCACGCCTCGAACGTCGTCGCGCACATCAATCCGGTGGCCGAGATCACCGCCCGTGCGCGTGCCGCCGGTGTTCTCACGGTGGTCGACGGCGTCGCCTGGGCGCCGCACGGTCTGCCGGACGTGCCGGCGCTCGGTGCCGACGTGTATCTGTTCTCGCTCTACAAGACCTACGGCCCGCACCAGGGCGCCATGGTGATCCGCCGCGATTTGCTCGAGCGCCTGGCGAACCAGGGACATTACTTCAACGCCGCGGAGCCGCTGAAGCGCCTGGTGCCGGCGGGACCGGATCACGCCCAGATCGCCGCCGCGCGCGGCATCGCCGAGTACTTCGATGCCCTCGATGCGCATCACCATCCGGGCGCAGCCGCCACCGGGCGCCCGGAGCGCGTGCGCGCGGCGCTGCGCGCCGCCGAGCTGCCGCTCCTCGAGCAGCTGCTCGCGCACCTGCGCGGGCGGCGCGACATCCGCCTGCTCGGGCCGCCGCAGGCCGACGAGCGCGCCGCCACCGTGGCCTTCGTGCCCCACGCGGTGACGCCCCTTGAGGCGGGCCGGCGCCTCGCGGCGCGCGGCATCATGGCCGGTTACGGCGATTTCTACGCGGTGCGCCTGCTCGAAGCCCTGGGCGTGGACCCCGCGAGCGGCGCGCTGCGGCTCTCGTTCCTGCACTACACGGCGCCCGGCGAGATCGCCGCGCTGATCGCCGCGCTCGATGAAGCGCTCGCGCCGCAGCGCCCATGACACGCAACCCGCGCTACGACGTGCTGTTCGAGCCGGTGCGCATCGGTCCGGTGACGGCGCCGAACCGCTTCTATGCGGTGCCGCACGCGAGCGGCATGACCAACGCCATGCCGCGCATGCGCGCGGCGTTTCGCGGCATGAAGGCCGAGGGCGGCTGGGGCGTGGTGTGCAGCGGCTACGTCTCCATAGATCCGGGCGCCGACGACTCCCCGCTCCCCTTCGCGACGCTGTGGGACGACGAGGACGTCCGCTCCCACGCGCTCATGACCGACGCGGTGCACCGCCACGGGGCGCTCGCCGGCATCGAGCTGTGGCACGGCGGCGCCTCGGTGATGAACCGCACCAGCCGCAGCCCGCCGCTCTCGCCGTCCGGCATCTCCTGGATGCCGACCCACGTCAACTTCATGGGCAACCAGCGCCCCCGGATCATGGACCGGAACGACATCCGCGCGCTCATCCGGGCGCAGGCCGCCGCCGCCCGCCGCGCGCGCAGCGCCGGCTTCGACATCGTGTACGTGTACGCCGGCATGGGCTACCTGCCGTACGAATTCCTGCTGCCGGAATGGAACCTGCGCACCGACGCCTACGGCGGCCCGGTGCGCAACCGCGTGCGCCTGGTGCGTGAGCTCCTCGAGGCGACGGGCGAGGCGCTGCAGGGCCGGTGTGCGGTGGCGCTGCGCATCAGTCTGGAGGAGCTGCGCGCCCATCCGAGCGAGAGCGCGCCCTCCGAGGCGCACGAAGTGGTGGCGCTCCTCGCCGGCTCGACCGATCTCTTCGACGTCAAGATGGATTCCTCGCCCACCGACTGCGCCCCCGCGCGCTTCAGCGGCGAGGGCAGCCACGAGCCGGTGATCGACTTCGTGCGCTCCGTGACGTCCAAGCCCGTGGTCGGCGTCGGCCGCTTCACCTCGCCCGATGCCATGGTCGGGCAGATCCGCCGCGGCATCCTCGATCTGGTGGGTGCCGCCCGCCCCTCGATCGCCGATCCCTTCCTGCCGAGGAAAGTCGCCGAGGGGCGCGAGCACGAGATCCGTGAGTGCATCGGCTGCAACATCTGCATCTCGAGCTGGCACGACGGCGTGCCGGTGCGCTGCACGCAGAACCCGACCATCGGCGAGGAATGGCGCCGCGGCTGGCATCCGGAGCACATCCCCCGGGCGCGCACCCCCGCAGCGGTGCTGGTCGTCGGCGCGGGTCCCGCGGGCCTCGAGTGCGCGCTCACGCTCGCGCGGCGCGGCCATTCGGTGACGCTCGCCGAAGCCGGCGACGAGCTCGGCGGGCGGCTGCGTTTCGAGACGCAGCTCCCGGGGCTCGCCGCCTGGGGCCGCGTGCTCGAGTGGCGGCGCGCGCAGCTCGCGCGGCTCGGTAACGTGAGCATCTACCTCGGCAACCGCCTGCGCGCCGAGGAGATTCTCGGGCTCGAGCACACCCACGTGGTGATCGCGACCGGCGCCGTGTGGACGCGCATGCTCTACTCGAGCCTCGAGATCCCGCTCGGTACGCTCGAGAGCCCCGGCGTCTACACTCCCGACGACGTCGCGGCCGGCGCGGTGCTCGAGCCGCCGGTGGTCGTCTTCGACTTCGACAACTACTACATGGGGAGCGTGCTCGCCGAGTACCTCGCCCGCCGTGGCGGGCCGGTCGCGTACGTGACGCCCGCCGGACAGGCCTCCGCCTGGGCGATCATGAGCAACGAGCAGCCGCAGATTCACCGCGCCCTGCACCGCGCGGGCGTCGCGCTCCATACCCTCGCGCGCGTGAGCGCGTACCGGCCCGGCGAAGTCGTGCTCGCGGGCCAGTTCACCGGGGCCGAGACGGCGCTCCCCTGCCGCTCGCTTCTGCTGGTCGGCGCGCGGCGCCCGAACGACGCGCTCTATCACGAGCTGACCGGTGCGCCCGACGGGCTCGCTCAGGCGGGCATCGCCTCCGTGACCCGCATCGGAGATGCGCTCGCGCCCGGTGCGCTGGTGCATGCGGTGTACGGCGGTCACCGCTTCGCGCGCGAGCTCGGCGAGGAGCCGGACACGGTGGCCGCACGGCGCGATTTCCCGCTGCCGCGCCCGGTCGATGCGCCGCAGGGCGTCGCATGAGTGCGATCGAACTGCCGCCTGCGCTCGGCGGACTGGAGGCGTCGCTGCCCTCCGAGTGGTACCGCTCGGAAGAGATCTTCCGTCTCGAGAAGGAGCGCATCTTCGCCCGCGAGTGGGTGTGCGTCGGCCGCGAGGAGGAGCTGGCGGAAGCGCCCTCGCACCGGGTGCTCGACGTGCTCGGCGAGAGCATCCTGCTGCTGCGCAAGCGCGACGGAGTCCTGCGGGCCTTCTACAACGTCTGCCGGCACCGGGGCTCGAGGCTGTGCCGGGCCGGGGCCGCGCCGGCGCGCCCCGGGGACGTCACGCTACCGGGCGGCGTGGGCGCTCGCGGCATCGTCTGCCCCTACCACCAGTGGACCTACGACTTCGACGGACGGCTGCTCGCCGCGCCGCATCTCATGGATCGTCCGGGCTTCGACCGCTCGGCCTTCGGGCTCTATCCGGTCGCGGTGGATACCTGGGGCGGCTTCATCTTCCTCAATCTCACGCCGGGCGCCGCGCAGCCGCTCGCCGCGCAGCTCGGCGCCGCCGCGGGGCGGCTGTGCCGCTATCCGCTCGCGGAGCTGCGCATCGGCTCGACCATCGAGTACCGGGTCGCGGCGAACTGGAAGGTGATCTGCGAGAACTACAACGAGTGCTACCACTGCGGCGGGGTGCATCCGGAGCTGTGCGCCCTCGTGCCCGCATTCCGCGAGCACGGCGGCGCCGGCCTCGACTGGCCGCGCGGAGTGCCGCACCGGCCCGGCGCCTACACCTTCACGAGCAGCGGCACCTCCCGCCGGCCCGCCTTCCCGCTGCTCGATGCCGAGGAGCGCGTGCGCCACAAGGGAGAGGTGTTCTACCCGAGCCTCCTCCTCTCGCTCGCCTGCGAGCACATCGCGGCCTTCATCCTGCGCCCGCGCGCGGCCGGCCACACCGACATCAGCTGCCACTTCCTGTTCGAGCCCGCCGAGATCGCGCGCTCCGGCTTCGATCCGACCGACGCGAGCGGCTTCTGGGATCGGATCAACCGCCAGGACTGGCTGATCTGCGAGAGCGTGCAGCAGGGCATGGCCGCCCGCGTACACCGGCACGGCTATTACGCGCCGATGGAGGACTGCAACCTCGACATGCGCCGCTACGTGCTGGCGCGCATCGGCCGGCCAGCTGCCGGATAGGCGGGCTCCGCCCGCCGCGGCGAGCGGGGTTCCGCGCGCCGGCCGGTAGCTCGCGACACGATCTATCGGCGGGGTCCCGCGCGATGTGACGAGCCCTTACGGGCCCGGGCAATACCGATGGAGGCTAGGGTCGGAATCGAACCGGCGTAGACGGCTTTGCAGGCCGCTGCATGACCACTCTGCCACCTAGCCCCGGGCGTACCTTGCGCCTGGCGGGCGCCGCATCCGGATAGCAAAACGCCCCGCGAGGCTTGTCGCCGGCGGGGCTTCGCTGCATAGTGCGCTGGCCCTAGGGTAACAAAAAGAGAAAAATGCGTCGATTGCGCGGCCCGCAGCCGCTCCGTGAGAGCCGGCTCGCCCCGGGGCGACTCCCGCGAACCATGAGCACAAAGAGGAGCGTCGAATGTCAGCGAACGTGACCGCATCGGGTCTTTTCGACAAGCAGCGCTACATCGCCAAGGCCGGCTTCAACCGCTGGCTGGTGCCTCCCTGCGCCCTCGCGATCCATCTGTGCATCGGCATGGCCTACGGCTTCTCGGTGTTCTGGCTGCCGCTGCACAAGGCGCTCGGGATCACGAAATCGATCGATTGTCCGAAGGACCTGGACTTCCTCGCCACGGTCTTCACGACCACCTGCGACTGGAAGATCTCCATGCTCGGGTGGATGTACACCTTGTTCTTCGTGTTCCTCGGCACCGCTTCGGCGCTCTGGGGCGGATGGCTCGAGCGCGTCGGCCCGCGCAAGGCGGGCTTTGCGGCCGCCTTCCTCTGGTGCGGAGGCCTGGTGATCTCGGCATTCGGCGTGACCGTGCACCAGGTCTGGCTGCTGTGGGTGGGCTCGGGGATCATCGGCGGACTCGGCCTCGGGCTCGGGTACATCTCGCCGGTCTCGACCCTGATCAAGTGGTTCCCGGACCGTCGCGGCATGGCGACCGGCATGGCCATCATGGGCTTCGGCGGCGGTGCCATGATCGGCGCCCCGCTCGCGGACCGGCTGATGAAGATCTACGAGACCTCGACCTCGGTCGGCGTCTGGCAGACCTTCCTCACGCTCGCGGTCATCTATTTCGTCTACATGATCGCCGGCTCGCTCGGCTATCGGCTGCCGGCGGCCGGCTGGAAGCCGAAGGGCTGGGAGCCGAAGGCCGGCAAGGCGCTGATCACCACGCGCAACGTGCACCTGAACGTCGCGACGCGCACGCCCCAGTTCTGGTTCGTGTGGGGGGTGCTGACCCTCAACGTGACCGCCGGAATCGGCATCATCGGTATGGCCTCGCCGCTCCTGCAGGAGGTGTTCGGCGGGCGGCTGATCGGCGTGAACGAGTCCTTCGAGCAGCTCACACCGGCGCAGCACGCCTCCATCGCCACGCTTGCCGCGGCCTTCACCGGGCTGCTGTCGCTGTTCAACATCGCGGGGCGCTTCTGCTGGGCGTCGTTCTCGGACTACATCGGCCGCAAGCCCACCTACATGGTGTTCTTCCTGCTCGGCATCGCGCTCTATGCCTCGATCCCCTGGACGGCGGCGATCGGCAGCATGGCGCTGTTCGTCGGCTTCTTCTGCATCATCATCTCCATGTACGGCGGCGGATTCTCCACCGTCCCTGCCTACCTCGCGGACCTGTTCGGCACCCGCATGGTCGGCGCCATCCACGGGCGACTGCTCACCGCCTGGTCGGCGGCCGGCATCTTCGGGCCGGTGATCGTGAACTACATCCGCGAGTACCAGCTGAACCACGGCGTCGCGCACGCGCAGGTGTACACCATCACCATGTACATCCTCGCCGGGATCCTCGTCCTCGGCCTCATCTGCAACATCCTGGTGCGCCCGGTGGCCGACAAGTACTTCATGACTCCGCAGCAGGAAGCCGAGCTCGATGCCGCGGGGACGCACGGCGTTGCCGCTGCGCCCGCCGGCCCGGCGGGTGACGGGACGCCCTCCCCGGGCTGGATGGTGACGGCGGCCTGGATCGCGGTCGGAGTTCCGATCGCGATCGGCGTGATCGTCACGCTGCGGGAGGCGGCCAAGCTCTTCGGCCTGACGTGACGCGCGCGTCCCGCCGGGCCGGCTTCACTCGCCGCGCTTGTAGGTGCCGATGAGCTGCGCCTCGGCGAGCACGCGGCCCTTCATGGCATTGAGCAGCCGCGCCTTGGTGGGATGCTCGAGGTCGGGCAAAACGACGCCGAGCG
>DASSQU010000258.1:0-3644 GCA_035702325.1 Steroidobacteraceae bacterium | reverse complement strand
CGCGCGAGCTCGGCGAGCGTCGCGTCGAGCTTGCCGCCCATGCCGCTCGCGATCTGCCCGGCACTGCGCCCGCCGAAGGCCATGAGCGGCGCCGCGCCCGCTGCGGGAGCTGCGCTCCGGGCCGGCCGCCCGGCGGGGGAGGCTGCCGACGCGGTTACGACACCGAGGAGGGCGATCACGCCGATCGCCAGGCGATGAGTCGACATGGCTGTAAGACCCTCAATCCCTGATGGGCTCATTGGACCTGCTGACGGCGGGGTCGTCAATGAATCGGCACACCGCTCTTGACCGGCGAGCGCCGCCACCGCAGCAACCCGTAGGCTCCGATTCCGATCCAGACGACGTTCAGGCCTGCCGAAGGCAGGGCGCCGTTCCAGCCGCTGTTGATCACGAATCCGATCGCCCCCGCGATGTTCATGAGGTGATAGCCCCTGGAGTCCCCGCTGAGCTTGCCCGCCGAGAGCAGCGCATAGGCCGAGAGGATCAGAACGGCACCCGTCCACCCGATCACTTCGATGGCAAGCTTCATAGAGACCCTTCGCGTACGCACCCTGTAGTTGCCCGGCGACACTTTACCGAAGTTGCGAGGCGGCGAGCGCGTACTTGATCTTATGCCGTGATAACCAGAGTTCACAGCGCGCCAGCAGGCAAGCGGCGATGCAGGGAAATTCGACCCGGGGAATCCCCGATTTGCCGCGTGAGAAGCGGCCGAGGGTGGATGCCGGCAACCCTCCTAAGGCAGAGACTTGAGGCCGCCGCAGGGAGGACGCTGCCACCGGCGCGGCTCGCTAGACTCCGCCGCGACTGACAGACTCGAAGGGGTGACCCATGGAATTTCTGGTGGTGGAGATCTTTGCGACCTGTGCGGTAGCCGTCGCCCACTTTGCGGTGGTGGTGCGCGATCAGCTGCTGCGGCCGTAAGCTTCAGAGCAGGAGTCCGCCGGCAGCGCGAGCTATGATGTCTGCTGACGCGGCCGGAATAGCCAGCGGGAGAGAAAGTCATGTGCGACCAGGACTCGATCCGCGACATCCTCGAATACGAGCTCAAGTCGCCGCGCATCTCGCGGCGCGAGTTCGGCGCGCTCACCGTCGGCACCGGCCTCGTGTCGCTCCTGCCGCGGGTTGCGGGCGCGGTCGAGGTGCGGGAGGCGGAAGTCGACATCAAGACTCCCGACGGCACCGCGGATGCCTACTTCGTGCATCCGGCCCGGGGCACCCACCCGGGCGTGCTGGTCTGGCCCGACATCTTCGGCCTGCGCGCGGCCTTTCGGCAGATGGGGCGGCGGCTCGCCGAGTCGGGTTACTCGGTGCTGGTGGTGAATCCCTTCTACCGCACGAAGCGCGCGCCCACGGCGCCCGAGCACCCCGACTGGGACGATCCGGCGACGCGCAGCGCGCTCATGGCGCTGCACGACACGCTGACACCGGCAACGGCCGTCACGGATGCAAACGCCTTCGTCGGCTGGCTCGACGGTGAGGCGGCGGTCGACCGCAAGCGCAAGATGGGCACCACCGGCTACTGCATGGGCGGCCCGCTCACCCTGCGCACCGCTGCGACGGTTCCCGGGCGCATCGGCGCGGGGGCGTCCTTCCACGGCGGGGGACTCGTCACCGACAAGCCCGACAGTCCGCACCTGCTGATCCCGCACATCAAGGCCGGCTACCTGTTCGCGATCGCCGAGAACGACGACAAGCGCCAGCCGGAGGCGAAGAACGTGCTCCGGGAAGCCTTCGCGAAGGCAAAGCTGCCGGCCGAGATCGAGGTGTACGCGGGAACGCTCCACGGCTGGTGTCCGATCGACTCACGCGTCTACAACCACGACCAGGCCGAGAAGGCCTGGAGCCGGATGCTGGTGCTCTTCAGGAGCGCACTCGGCGCGGCACGCGCCGCGGCCTGACTACATCCGCATGCGCAGGCCCCGGGGGTCGATCGGCGGCGCGCCGAGCACGCGGCACGAGCGCCGCTCGCCGAGCACGGTGACGGCGAGCTCTGCCCCCGGCACCGCGGCTGCGGTGGCGGCATAGCCGAGCGCGAGACTCTTCCCGCAGCAATGGCCGAAGGCGCCCGAGGTCACGAACCCGGCGAGCGTCGCGCCGTCCCACAGCGGCTCGTAGAAGCTCGCGTCGGCATCGGCCGCATCGACCTCGAGCAGCACCAGCCGCCGGGCGGGCGGCGTGTCGCGATCGCGCAGCGCCGCGTCCCGGCCGATGAATCCGCCCTTGTCGTAATCGACGAAGCGGGCGAGACCCGACATGGCGGGGGTGTAGTCACGCGTGTACTCGCGCGACCAGTGGCCGAAGCCCTTCTCGAGTCGCAGTGAATTGAGCGCGTAGCTGCCGATCGGCTCGAGGCCGAGCTCGCGCCCGGCCGCGGCGAGGCGCTCGTAGAGCGCACGCATGCCGGGCGCCTCGACGTAGATCTCGAAGGCGAGTTCCCCGGTCTCCGATACGCGCAGCACATCCGCCGCCGCGAGGCCGACTTCCAGCCTGCGGTGCGACATGAAGGGGAACGCGGCGTTGCCGACGTCGGCGCCGCTCACCCGCGCGAGCAACTCCCGCGCGCGCGGCCCGATGAGCGCAATGCCGGCGAGCCGGTCGGAGAGATTCTCGATCGTGAGGTCCGCCGCCGCGAGCACGCTCGCGAACCAGCGCAGGTGCCAGGCCTGCAGGTATCCGGAGCCGAAGATCCAGTAACGGTCGGCTGCGAGGCACACCGTGCTCAAGTCTCCCATCAGCCGGCCGCTCGGCGCGAGCATCGGCGTCAGGCGGATCCGGCCCGGCTGCGGCAGCCGTCCGGCGAGCATCCGGTCGAGGCCCGCACGCGCGCCCGGACCGCGCACTTCGTACTTGGCGAACGAGGCGGCATCGAGAGCCGCCACCGCCGTGCGTGCCGCGCGGCACTCGCGCGCCACGTCCGCGAACGCCTCCGAGCGGCGCAGTGTCGGCTGCTCGGCCGCGGTCCGGCCCGCGGCGGCGAAGTACAGCGGTATCTCGAGCGCGTAGCTGACGCCGCACACCGCGTTGTCGCGCGCCAGCGCATCGTGCAGCGCCGAGGTACGGGTCGGCCGTGCCGCCGGCCAGTGCTCGTTCGGGTAGGCGATGCGAAAGCGCCGCGCGTAGAACTCGCGGGCCTTCTCGGCCACGTAAGCCGGCGTGGCGTAGCTGCCGAAGCGCGCGACGTCGAGCGCGAACACATCCCCATCCGGCTCGCCTTCGATCATCCACTGCGCGAGCGTGAGGCCGACGCCGCCGCCCTGGGCGAAGCCCGCCATCACGCCGCAGGCGCTCCAGAAATTCGGCACCCCGGGCACCGGGCCGACCAGCGGGTTGCCGTCCGGGGTGAAGGTGAAGGGGCCGTTGACGATCTTGCGGATCCCCGCCTGGTTGAGCGCCGGCAGGCGCCGGAAGCCACGTTCCAGCGCCTCGGCGAGCCGCTCGAGCTGCGGCGCCAGCAGCTCGTTGCCGAACTCCCAGGAGGTCCCGGCGAGCGACCAGGGTGTGGCCTCGCGTTCGTAGACGCCGAGCAGCAGTCCGCGCCCCTCCGGGCGCAGGTACATCTCGCCGTCGAGGTCGACCACCAGCGGCAGCTCGCGCCCGAGTTGCGCGATCGCGGGGATGTCCTCGGTGATCAGGTAGTGGTGCTC
>DASSQU010000257.1:0-2539 GCA_035702325.1 Steroidobacteraceae bacterium | reverse complement strand
GGGCTGGGGCAGCTTCTTTCCCGAGCGCGTTGCGCCCTGGCGTACCAACCTCGCGAGCGCGCTGCGGGCGCAGCTCGAAGGGCGCGTGCTCCCCGGGTATCTCGCCACCCAGCGCTGGGCCGCACCGGCCGGTGTCGCGGTCGGTCAGGTGCCGGCGGCGCGTGGCGCGGGAGCCGTCGGTGCCACGCTCGAGGACTGGTGCCTGCCGCAGCCCGACCTCGAGCGCTGGCTGGTAGCGATTTTCGAGGTCCGCAGCGGCGCGCAGGCCGGACATTACTTCGTGCCGTTGACCATTGCGCTCGAGGATGCCGACGAGGCGCGCTATCGCCGTCTGTTGCCGGCAGCGCTCGCGCGCGTACGTCAGCACGCCGCCACCGGGGTGCTCGCGGACGCGGCGGCGGACGAGGACTTCTGCCGCATGGTCATCGATGCCATCGGCGCCGGCAGGGAGCTCGGCACGCGCCTCGGACGGATGCGCTGCGCACCGACCTCCGCCTTCGGTGAGCTGCACGCGGCGCACCCCGGGGAGCTGTCGCTCGGGCCCGCAGGGCACCAGGGCGCCAACACCAGCGTGCGCATCGGCGATGCGTTCTTCCTCAAGATCTTCCGCCGCTTGCACGCGAGCAGCAGCCCGGCAGTAGATCTCGCGCGTTATCTCACCGAGGTCGCGCATTTCCCCAACAGCCCGCCGCTCGCCGGCATGATCGAGTACCAGCGCGGCGACGAAGCACCGTGCACGCTCGCGTTGCTGGAGGGCTTCGTCTCCAACCAGGGGGACGGCTGGGACTACACCGTCAACCACCTGGTGCGCTTTCTCGAGGAGCGCGTCACGCAGCCCGCGCGGCCCGCCGATGCGCACGGCCTGTACTTGGCGCTGGTACGCACGCTCGCGACGCGCACCGCTCAGCTGCACAGCGTGTTGGCGGCTGCCACCGAGCCCGCCCTCGCGCCCGAGCCGATTACTGCCGCGGATCTCGAGGCGTGGCGGCGTCTCGCGCATGCCGCCCTGGGCGCGGCGCTCAAGATGTTGGCCGAGCACAGCGCGCAACTGGCACCGGCCGCCGCGGCCAATGCGGCCACGGTGCTGGCGCGGCGCGCCGCACTGCTGCGCAGCGTCGCGGTGCGCCGCGGCGCGGTGCCGCGCGGGCTCAAGATCCGCTGTCACGGCGATTTTCACCTGCGCCAGGTCCTGCTACGTCGCAACGACTTCGTTATTACCGATGTTGGTGCCGCGGGCCAGAGCGTCGCCGGGCAGCGACGCCGCTGCTCACCGCTCGCCGATGTCGCTTCCATGCTGCGTTCGTTTGCCTACGCACGCCGGATGGCGTTACAACAGTGCTCACTGATCTCGGCCAACGACCGCGACCGATGGGAGCCGCAACTCGACGCCTGGGAGCAGCAGACGCGCACTGCGTTCCTCGATGCCTACGATGAGAGCGCCGGCGACAGCGGTCTATACGAGTCGCTGGCGCAGGTCATGCCGCTGCTGCGCTTGTTCGAGCTGGAGGCCGCCTGTGCCGATCTGCAACGCGCCCTGATCGGCCGGCCCGATTGGGTGGGAGTGCCGTTGCGGATACTGGCGGCGCTCTCTGGGTGATGCGCGCGCAGCGTGCCACCCGATCAAGGAGGATCGACTTGGACAGGGAATCGCCGCTTCGGCGCGGGCACGAGATGCCATTCGGCGCGCAGCTGAGCGCTACCGGCGAGGTGCGCTTTCGGCTGTGGGCGCCGGCGGCGCGCCGCGTGGAGCTGGTGCTGTGCGATACCGCGGGTAGCGCGCTACACAGCGCCGCCATGGAGCGGCTCGATGGAGGCTGGTTCGCACTCGTGACCGGCGCCGCCGGCGTGGGGAGCCTGTACCGCTATCGAGTCGATGGCGTTCATGAGGTGCCGGATCCCGCCTCGCGTTGCAATCCACAGGGGGTACATGGCCCGAGTGAGGTGATCGACCCGCTGGCCTACGCTTGGGACGACGCGGCCTGGCGCGCGCCCCCCTGGCACGGCGCCATCATCTACGAGTTGCACGTGGGTACCTTCAACACTCCCGGCACCTACGACGCCGTAGCGGCGCGCCTCGGGCACCTCAAAAGGCTCGGTGTGACCGCCATCGAGCTCATGCCGGTCGCCGCCTTTCCCGGAGTGCGCAACTGGGGTTACGACGGTGTGTTGCCGTACGCACCTCAGGCCTCCTATGGCCGCCCGCACGAGCTCAAGGCGCTGATCGCGGCCGCCCATGGCCAGGGACTCGCGGTAATTCTCGATGTGGTCTACAACCACTTTGGCCCCGAGGGCAACTACCTGCACCTGTACGCTCCGCAGTTCTTCGATGCGCGCCGCCACACTCCGTGGGGCGCAGCCATCAACTTCGATGGCGAGGGCAGCCGCGTGGTGCGCGACTTCTTCATTCACAACGCGCTCTATTGGCTCGAGGAATTCCATTTCGACGGCCTGCGTTTCGATGCCGTGCATGCGATCCACGACGAAAGCCGCCCGCACGTTCTGTCCGAGATCGCCGCCGCCGTGCGCGCCGGCCCGGGCC
>DASSQU010000256.1:0-2687 GCA_035702325.1 Steroidobacteraceae bacterium | reverse complement strand
AGCTCATCGTCGTCGGCCATTCGCTCGGTGCCTACGTGGCGCTCGCCCTGGCGAGCGGGTGGTTCGGAGTCGCGGTCCGCGCCACCCTCGGCATCGGTCCCAAGATCGCCTGGCCGGCGGCGGATCTCGAGGCCGCGCGCGAGCTCGCCACGCGCCCCGTCCGCCGCTTCGCGACGGCGGACGAGGCCTGGACGCGCTATCGGCGCGTCGCGGGTCTCGGAACCGATATCGCGCCCGGCGGGGAGTTACTCGAGCGCGGCGTCGTGCGTGACGCGCAGGGCTGGCGCCTGGCGCAGGATCCGCGCACTTTCGCCGTCGCCGGCGCACCCTTTGGCTCGCTGGCGGCGAGCGCGGCGGGCCGCGTGTGGCTCGCGCGCGGCGAGCGCGACCCCATGGTGTCGGTGGGGGAGCTGCGCGGGCACGCCGCGGAAGTTCGCGAGATTGCCGGCGCCGGCCACAACGCGCACGTCGAGAACCCGCGCGCGGTCGCGGCGCTGCTCGGACAGCTGCCGGGGGAGTTGTGAGCGGCGGCCCGCCGCCGCGCCTTCAGGCGAGGGAGGTCGCGCGCGGTGCGGCCACCGCGCCGGCCGGCGGCGCCTTATCCGCAGCCTGCTCGGCTTCGATCAGCTTCGAGAGCACGCGCCTGAAGTGGGCGAGCGGCGCGTCCGACAGGATCCCGAGCATCTGGAAGCCCGGATCCTCGTCGAGCGTCTTCTGCTGCTGCTCGATGATCGCCTTGTCCTCCATGAAGCCCTCGATGAGGCTGTCGAGGAGTGAGCGCGAGATGTTGCTGTCGTCACCCTCGAAGTTGTTGAGATAGTTCCAGAAGAAGTGCGTGGTGCGCTCGGTCTCGGGGGTCATGTACTGGCAGTTGCGGTACTCGCGTGTGCCCGGAACGGCAATGCCCTTCTCGGCCCCCTGGCCCGCCGGCGCGAACGTCGTCTCCATGTAGAAGATGCCGGGGATCAGCATGGTCACGTGGTTGCGCCGGTCGACGCGCGCATCCTTGTCGCGGATGACCTTCTTGTGAAAGGGCGGCGCCTCACTGTTCATGTGCCAGCGCTCGACGCGAAAGCCGCGTTCCTGCTTCTCGATCACCACCGGCTTGGTGACGTAGGCATATTCCTCGGAGCCGCCGAGGGTGTGAGTATGGACGAAGGCGAGATGCGCGAAGTCGCTCAGGTTGTCGACGATCAGCAGGTAGTTCGAGTCGTAGTGCAGGTAGGCCGGCAGTCCTTTCCACTTCGGGTCGTGCAGCGGCGCAAACTCGGGGATGAGCGCGCGATCGGCGCGCGCGGGGTCCCCCATCCAGATCCAGACCAGGTGGCCGCTCTCGACGATCGGGTATTTGCGCACCCGCAGCTTGGGCGGAATCATGTCCTGGCCGGGGATCTGCACGCACTTGCCGGTGTGGTCGTACTTGAGGCCGTGGTACATGCAGCGCACGCTGTCGCCTTCGCGCCGGCCCTCGGAGAGCAGGGCGCCGCGATGCGGGCAGCGGTTGTTGAGCGCAGTGACCTCGCCGCTGTCGCCGCGGTAGAGCAGCACGTGCTCGTTGAGCAGCGTGCGCGCGAGCAGCTTGCCGTCGATGAGCTCGTAATCCCAGGCGGCTACATACCAGCAGTTCTTGAGAAACATGGCTTCTCCCGGTGCGAGGCGTGTCAGGATAGACTCACGCCCGTGCTCTTGATAATAGAGCAGCCGCTCCGGCCCGGTGCAGTTCCGCTAATACGCTGAAATGACTGCATTTTCTCCGATGACCACCCAGCGGATGCCACGCGCGGCGCGGCTCGGCATCGTCGCGCTGCTCGTCTGTCTCGGTTCGCCGGCGACTCATGCGGCGAGCGCCCCGGGCGAGCGATGGCAGAGCCTGCCGCCGACCCCGCAGCTTCCGCCCCCCGTCAAGAGCGGCCACGCGCCGGTGAACGGCATCCGGATGTTCTTCGCGGTGTTCGGCCGCGGCGCGCCGCTGCTGCTGCTGCACGGCGGACTCGGCAACTCGAACTACTGGGGCGCTGTGATCCCGATCCTGGTGCGCAACCACTTCGAAGTGATCGTCGCCGACAGCCGCGGTCACGGCCGCAGCACCCGCACCGCCGCCCCCTACAGCTACGAGCTCATGGCCGGCGATGTGCTCGGACTCCTCGATTATCTCAGGCTCCCGAAGGTGGACCTGGTCGGCTGGAGCGATGGCGGCATCATCGGACTCGAGCTCGCCATTCACCACCCCGAGCGGCTGCGGCGACTCGTCGCCTATGCGGCCAACGCCGATCCCTCGGGGGTGCGACCGGACGTGGAGTCCAATCGAACTTTCGCGTCCTACATCGAGCGCACCCGCGGGGAGTATCGGGCTCTGTCGGCGACGCCTGCGGACTACGATGCCTTCCTCGCGCAGATCCAGGCGATGTGGGCGCACGAGCCGAATATCACCGCGGCGCAGCTCGCGCAGATCAGCGTGCCGACGGCGATCGTCGACGGCGCGCACGATGAAGCCATCAAGCGCGAGCACACGGAGGCTCTCGCGCACGCCATCCCGGGAGCGAGCCTGATCATTTTTCCCGACGTCAGTCATTTCGGCATGCTGCAGAACCCCGCGGAGGTCGGCGCCGCGGTGATCAGCTTCCTGCGGAGCGGCGGCAGTCAGCCGCTGCGCCGGGGCGGCGCGATGCTGATGCGCAGCACTTCGA
>DASSQU010000255.1:0-3474 GCA_035702325.1 Steroidobacteraceae bacterium | reverse complement strand
CTACTGCGCCTGGACGCTGCTGTTCTTCTCCGCCTCGGGCTCGAAGCTCGCGCCCTACATCCTGCCGATGTTCCCGCCGCTCGCGGCACTCGCCGGCGTGCATGCCGCCGGCCGCAGCGGCTTCTTGGCGCTCATCGCGCGCAGCGGCGCCGCGCTGGTGGTGGTGGTCGCCGCGGGGCTGCTGCTCTACAGCGCGCGGCGCAACGCCTTCGTGCCCCACCAGGCCTGCGGCTGGACGATCGCCGCCGTGGTGCTCGCGCTCGGCGCAGCTGCGTACTCCGTGCGCGGTGCCCGACCCGCGCTGCCCGGTACGGCGCTGGTGACCGCGAGCGGAGCGATCCTCGCCTGGCAGTGCCTGCTGTGCGGCTACGGCGTCATACCCCCGGCGCGCTCGGCGCGCGAGCTGGTGGCGGCGGCACGTCCCTACATCGATGCGAGCACCGCGCTCTACAGCGTCGGCCAGTACCGCGAGACCGTCTCGCCGTACCTCGGCCGGCTGCTGACGCTGGTCGACTACGGCGGCGAGCTCAGCTTCGGGCTGCAGGCCGAGCCGGGGCGCGAGACGCTGAGCGCCGCGGCCTTCGAGGCGCAGTGGAGCGCGCGGGGCGACGCCGTGGCATTCTTCGATCCCGGCATGTGGGATTCCTGGCGGCGGCGCGGCTTGCCCGGACGCGTGATCGCCGCCGATAACTACACCGTGGCAGTGAGTCGCTAAGTGAAATTCGCGGATTTTGCGGTGCTGTCGTGCGGGGTGCTGCTCAACGCGCTGGCGCAGCTCGGACTCAAGGCGGCGACCCGGGTGAGCGGACCGCTGCTGGTCACCGACGCCGGCGTGCTGCGGCGCGGCCTCGAGCTGCTGCTCGTGCCGTCGCTGTGGTACGCGCTGTGCGCCTACGGCCTCAGCGTGGTCGTGTGGCTGGTGGGCCTGTCGCGCGTCCCGGTGAGCCAGGCCTATCCGCTGCTGTCGATGGGCTACGCCATCAATGTCGTGCTCGCCTGGTGGCTGCTCGACGAGGTCCCCAACGTGCAGCGGGTGCTGGGAATCGCGGTGATCGCACTCGGCGTGCTGCTGGTGTCGCGCTCATGAACGACTCGGCCAGACCCGCGGGCGAGTTCCTGCCGTTCACCCGCCCGAGCATCGACGAGGAGACGATCCAGGCGGTCGCCGCGGTGCTGCGCTCCGGCTGGCTGGCGAGCGGCCCGAAGGTGGCGGAGTTCGAGGCGGCACTGTCGCACTACCTCGGCGGCCGGCCGGTGCGCAGCCAGACCTCCGCGACCGCGGGCCTGGAGATGGCGCTGCTCGCCTGCGGCATCGGCGCGGGCGACGAAGTGATCACGCCGGCGCTCAGCTTCGTCGCCACCGCCAACGTGATCGTGCGGGTCGGCGCCCGGCCGGTGTTCGTCGACGTCGGCCTCGACTCGCGCAACATCGATCTCGCCGCGGCCGAGGCGGCCATCACGCCGCGCACCCGCGCCATCCTGCCGGTGCATTTCGCCGGGCTGCCGGTCGACATGGAGCGCCTGTACGCGCTCGCCGGGCGCCACCGCCTGCGGGTCATCGAGGACGCCGCGCACGCCATCGGCTCCGGGTGGGCGGGTAAGCGCATCGGCAGCTTCGGCGATCTGGTGTGCTTCAGCTTCCACCCGAACAAGAACATCACCACCATCGAGGGCGGCGCGATCTCGGGCGGCAGCGCCGCGGAGCTGCGCAGCATCGAGCTGCACCGCTGGCACGGGCAGGTGAAGCTCGGCCCCGACTCCTTCGATACGCTGCTCGCCGGCGGCAAGTGCAATCTGTCGGACGTGGCGGCGGCGGTCGGCCTCGGGCAGCTGCGGCGGCTGGAGGAATTCAACGCACGCCGGCGCGCGCTGGTGGCGCGTTACTTCGAGCTGTGGGGCGCGGACGCGCCGCTGCGGCTGCCGGAACGCGGCGACGCCGGCCACAGCTGGCACCTGTTCGCGCCGCTGCTGCCGCTCGCGCAGCTGTCGATCTCGCGCCGCGAGTTCATCGAGGCGATGAAGGCGCGCGGCATCGGCGTGGGGGTGCACTATCCGGCGATCCACCTGTTCAGCGCCTACCGGGCGCTCGGCTACCGGCCCGGGCAGTTTCCCAACGCCGAGCGCATCGGCCGCGAGACGGTGACGCTGCCGCTCTATCCGGCGATGCAGCCCGGCGACGTCGAGCGGGTGGTGAGCGCGGCGACCGACATCCTGCGCGGAGCACGGGCATGACGGCCTCGGTCTCGGTCGTCATTCCGGTCTACAACGAGGAGGAGGGCCTGCCGCTGCTCTTCGACCGGCTGTATCCGGCCCTCGAGGCGCTCGGACGCCCCTACGAGGTGGTGTTCGTCGACGACGGCAGCTCGGACCGCTCGGTGGCGGAGCTGCGCGCGCAGTTCGAGCGGCGGCCGGACGTCACGCGCGTGGTGATCCTGGCGCGCAACGCCGGCCAGCACCGGGCGATCCTCGCCGCCTTCGGCTACACCCGCGGCGACTACGTGATTACGCTGGATGCCGACCTGCAGAATCCGCCCGAGGAGATCGGCCGGCTGGTGGCGGCGCTGGATACCGGCGCCGACTACGTCGGCACCATCCGCGTGAGCCGCCGCGACGTGCTGTGGCGCAGGGCGGCCTCGCGCCTCATGAACCGTCTGCGCGAGGGTACGACCTCGATCCGGATCACCGACCAGGGCTGCATGCTGCGCGGCTACCACCGCAGCATCGTCGATGCGCTCAACCGCTGCACCGAGGCCAGCACCTATATACCCGCACTCGCCTACACCTTCGCGCGCCACCCGGTCGAGATCGAGGTGGCGCACGCCGAACGCACGGTGGGCCAGTCGATGTACTCGCTGCTGCGCCTCATCCGCCTCAACTTCGATCTGATGACCGGCTTCTCGGTGGCGCCGCTGCAGTTCTTCTCGATGACCGGAATCGTGATCGCGCTGCTGTCGCTCGCCTTCGTGGTCTACCTGGCGATCCGCCGCCTGGTGGTCGGCCCGGAGGCCGAGGGCGTGTTCACCCTGTTCGGCATCGCCTTCTTCCTCATCGGGGTGGCGCTCATCGGCCTGGGCGTGGTCGGGGAATACGTGGGACGCATCTACGAGC
Source organism: Steroidobacteraceae bacterium (assembly GCA_035702325.1). GTDB lineage: Bacteria > Pseudomonadota > Gammaproteobacteria > Steroidobacterales > Steroidobacteraceae > 13-2-20CM-66-19. The sequence goes on along the minus strand of DASSQU010000255.1, from coordinate 366 downwards.
AGGTGCGCCAGCGTCCCCGCTACACGGTGGCGGCGGTGCTCGAGGAGGACGGCGCCGCGGCGCCGCAACGGCTGCCGGCGCCCGCCACGGAGCTCGCCCCGCGACCCGCGGAGCCGCAGCGCGTGCGGGGAGCCCCGGAGTGAGCCGGCCGACGGCGGTCGTCTTCGCCTATCACGACGTCGGCGTCCGCTGCCTCAAGGCGCTGATCTCCGCCGGGGTGGAGATTCCACTGGTGGTTACCGTGCCGGACGATCCGGCGGAGAACCGCTGGTACGCGAGCGTCGCGGACACGGCGCGCGACTACCGCCTCGAGGTGCTCACCGCCACCACGGCCGCCGACGCCGCGCTAGCCGCCCGCGTCGGGAC
>DASSQU010000254.1:0-2030 GCA_035702325.1 Steroidobacteraceae bacterium | reverse complement strand
GGGGGCTGGCGGTGATCCGCCGCAACTACGAGGCCTCGGTCGCGCGCGGCAGTCTGACGCCGCAGCGCGCCGCGGCGGCGCTCGGGCTGATCGCGGGGGTGAGCGAGTACCGCGAGCTCGGCGCCGCCGATATCGTCATCGAGGCGGTGTACGAGGATCTCAGGGTCAAGCGGGAGGTGTTCGCGCGGCTCGACGCGGCGGCCGCTCCCGGCGCCATTCTCGCCACCAACACCTCGACACTCGACATCGATGCGATCGCCGCCGCCACCTCGCGCCCGGAGCAGGTCGTCGGCACGCACTTCTTCAGCCCCGCCAACGTGATGCGGCTGCTGGAGAACGTGCGCGGGCGGCGCAGCTCGCCGCAGACGCTCGCGACCGTGATGGCGCTCGGCCGCACGCTCGGCAAGGTGGTGGTGCTCGCCGGCAACTGCGACGGCTTCATCGGCAACCGCATGCTGATGTACTACGGCGCCGAGGCGGAGTTCCTCCTGGAGGAAGGCGCGACCCCGGAGCAGATCGACCGGGTGATCGAAGGATTCGGCTTTCGCATGGGGCCGCTCGCGGTGCGCGACCTCGCCGGCAACGACGTCGGCCTGCAGATCCGCAGGGGCCGCAGGCTCCCGCCCGACGAGCGCTGGTCGCCGATCCTCGAGCGGCTGGTCGAACGCGGGCGGCTCGGGCAGAAGAGCGGCAAGGGCTTCTACCGCTACGAGGGGCGCACCCGGATCTCCGATCCGGAGGTGCTCGCGATCATCGAGGGCGTGTCGCACGAGCTCGGCATCGAGCGCCGCGCGCTCGGCGAGCAGGAGATCCTCGACCGGCTGCTGCACCCGCTGGTGAACGAGGGCGCGCGCATCGTGGCGGAGGGCATCGCGCTGCGGCCGGGCGACATCGACATCGTCTACGTCAACGGGTACGGATTCCCGGCCTGGCGCGGCGGGCCGATGCACTGGGCGGAGCAGGCCGGGCTCGGACGGGTGGTCGAGACCATGCGCCGGCTCGCGCCGACGCACGGAGCGCGCTGGCGACCGGCGCCGCTCCTCGAGCGCCTGGCTGCCGCGGGGCAGGGGTGGGACAGTGTGACGCAGGGCGAGGGATGAGCGCCGCGAGCCCCGCACGCGCGGTGCGCGCCGCGGCGCCGCTGCTCCCGCTCGCCGCGGCCCTCGGTCTCACGGCGACGGCCGCACCGTGCGCCGCGGCCGAGACGCCTCCGGCGCTGCTCCCGGAAGCGATCGCCGAGGCTTACTCCGCCGCCATGCAGGGCCGCAAGGCCGAGACACTGGACGCAGTCGGGAGGGCGGCCGCGGCGGTGCCGCTCGCACGCGTGCTCGCCGCGGGCGACTCGGGCTGGATGCTCACACCCCGCTATGCCGCGCTGGTGCGTTTCGGACTCTGGGACGAGATGATCGCCGTGCTGCCCCCGGTGCTGCCTCCGGACCGGCGGGCCCCGGGCCTCACGGCGGGCTACCTGTATGCGCGCGGTGTCGCGCTCGCCGCGCGCGGCCGGCTTGAGGAGGCGCGCCGCACGCTCGGGGATCTCGAGGCGCTGACCGCGACGGTGCCCGCGGACACCATGGCCGGGCACGACCGCCTGCGCGAGGTCCTCGCCATCGCGGCGCCGGTGGTGGCGGCGCGCATCGCGGCCTCCGAGGCGCATCCGCGCGAGGCCATCCGCCTCCTCGAGCAGGCGGTCGCGGCCGAGGAGCGGCTGGCGTACGACGGGCCGGCCGACTGGTTCTTCCCGGCAGGCGACCTGCTGGGCGCACAGCTTCTCGAGAGCGGCGAGGCGGCGCAGGCCGAACGCGTCTACCGCCGCGATCTCGAGCGTCATCCCGGCAACGGCTGGGCGCTGTACGGCCTGGCTGCGGCGCTGCGGGCGCAGGGGCGGACGGCGGCGGCCGCGGCCGCCGCGCGCGAATTCGCGGCAGCCTGGCGGCGCGCGGACGTGCAGCTCGGCGCCTCGGCGTTCTGGTTCGCGGGGCCGGACCGGACGCGCTGCGAGTGCGAGCGGCGCTCCTCAGGGGAGCGGC
>DASSQU010000253.1:0-3966 GCA_035702325.1 Steroidobacteraceae bacterium | reverse complement strand
GTCGCCGTCCACCTTCAAGTCGTAGAGTTTGAAATCGTCGTCGATGCCTTCCCGGAACTGCCGGTACTGGGTGCGATCGCCGAGCGGCACGGGCGGCTCGGTCGTGGTGTAGGGATTACCGAGAATGTTGTAGATGTCGGTGCGCGGGAAGCCATCGGTGTGGAGTTTCTGGTAGACGACACGCGGCGTGACGCTGACCACGTCGCTCGGCTTCCACAGCAGCGCAACGCGTGCACCGGTCTTCCTGCCGCTGTTGACGTCCGTGTCGGTCGAGCCGTAAGGACCGTAGGCGGTGATGAAACCCGGCAAATCAACGTTGTAAGCGGCGATCCTGAGCGCCGTCGTGTCTCCGAGCGGCAGGTTCATCATTCCCTTGACGTCGCCGGCGCTGTTACCGTGTTTCACCGTGGAGATTCCGGTATCGACCTCCCCCTCGGTGCGGTCGAGCTTGGGCTGTTGGGTGATGTAGCGAACCGTACCCGACTCCGATCCGGCACCGAAGAGAGTGCCCTGTGGTCCTCGCAGGACCTCGACGCGCTCCAGATCGAAGAGTTCGAGATCAGGGGTGAATAACGCGATGGAGATCGGCGACTCGTCCAGGTAGACGCCCACTTGCGGCTTCACGCCGGGCTGATCGCGAACGACCTGGCCAGAGCTGATGCCGCGGATGGCGATCTGGCTCTGACCCGGACCGAGGTCCGCGATCGTCAGGCCAGCCACGTTGCGCGCGAGATCGACGATGCTCATGGCGCCGGAGTTGATGATCTGCGCCTGGCTCTCGGAGGCGATCGAGAAGGGGACGTTCTGCAGGTTCTCGGCGCGCTTCTCGGCCGTCACGATGATCTCCTGCAGTCCCTGCTCGGGACCGGCCTGCGCCTGTGCCGGAGCCTGCTGCGCGAAGGCGTAAGGCGCGAGCGCGAGCGCGGTGAGGGCGATGGATACCATGAGGCCCGGAGTGCCTCGGCGGGTGCTTGTCATGATCGATCTCCTCCTGGATCAGCCGACACGCCCCCCACGGGCGCTTGTGGTTTTAGTGAGACCGTCGGCGATCTCGAGTTATGAGGGAATGATACCTGACTTAATGAAGCCGTGGGAAAGGCCCGTAGAACAGGCCACACGGCGAAAGACGGACTCCGGAGCTCAGGCGGGCGGCGTCTGCCGCATGTGTTGCTCCAGGCATACAAATGACGGGCGCGTTCAACGTCGATGACGCATCCGCCGGCTCGGGCGCGGCAGGCGGCCGGCACGGCCGCGGACCGCGCACGGCTCCCGGGCGAGGGACTGCACGCGCGGGGCGCCCTCAGAGAATGTAGCGGCTCAGATCCTCGTCCTTGACGAGCCTGCCGAGGTGCGCATCGACGTACTTCGCGTCGATCGAGACCCGCGCCTTGCCATCGCCGCCGGACTTCGCTTCCCCCGCCTCGTAGGAAACCGACTCGAGCAGCCGCTCCATCACGGTGTGCAGCCGCCGGGCGCCGATGTTCTCGGTGCGCTCGTTCACCTGGCAGGCGATCTCGGCGATGCGCCGCACTCCGTCGGCGGCGAAGGTCACCTCCACGCCCTCGGTTGCCAGCAGCGCACGGTACTGCGCGGTGAGCGAGGCGTCCGGCTCGGTGAGGATGCGCACGAAGTCCTCGACGCCGAGCGAGTCGAGCTCCACCCGGATCGGCAACCGCCCCTGGAGCTCGGGGATCAGGTCCGAGGGCTTCGACAGGCTGAAGGCGCCCGAGGCGATGAACAGCACGTGGTCGGTCTTGAGCGGTCCGTACTTGGTGGCGACGGTCGAGCCCTCGACCAGCGGCAGCAGGTCGCGCTGCACCCCCTCGCGCGAGACGTCCGCGCCGATCGCCTCCTGGCGGCGCGTCACCTTGTCGATCTCGTCGATGAACACGATGCCGTTCTGCTCGGCGTTGGCGAGCGCCTGGATCTTGAGCTCATCCTCGTTGATGAGCTTGCCGGCCTCCTCGTCGGTGAGGAGCTTCAGGGCCTCGCGCACCTGGACCTTGCGGGTGCGGGTGCGCTGGCCGCCGAGACTCTGGAACATCGACTGCAGCTGCTGCTGCATCTCCTCCATGCCGGGCGGCGCCATGATCTCGACGCCGACCGGGAGCGCCCGCAGCTCGATCTCGATCTCGCGCTCGTCGAGCTCGTGCTCGCGCAGCATCTTGCGGAATTTCTGCCGCGTCTCGCCATCGCGCGCCGGGGCGGGCTCGTCGGTGGAGAAGCCCATCATGCGGGGCTTCGGCAGCAGCGCATCGAGCACCCGCTCCTCGGCGGCATCGAGGGCGCGCTCGCGCATCTTTGCCATGGCCTCCTCGCGCGTGATCTTCACCGCGACGTCGGCCAGCTCCTTGACGATCGAGTCGACGTCGCGGCCGACGTAGCCGACCTCGGTGAACTTGGTGGCCTCGACCTTAACGAACGGTGCGTTGGCGAGCTTGGCGAGGCGCCGCGCGATCTCGGTCTTGCCCACCCCGGTCGGTCCGATCATGAGGATGTTCTTCGGCGTGATTTCCTGGCGCAGCGGCTCCCCGACCTGCAGGCGGCGCCAGCGGTTGCGCAGCGCGATGGCCACGGCGCGCTTGGCGGCCTGCTGGCCGACGATGTGCTTGTCGAGCTCCTGGACGATCTGCCGGGGCGTGAGTGCGGATGACATGTGCGCCCTTTAGACCGCCGCGCCCTTGCCGCCGTTCAATTGCTCGATCACCAGGTTGCGGTTGGTGTAGATGCAGATGTCGGCGGCGATGTTGAGCGAGCGCTCGACGATGGCGCGCGCATCCAGGCTCGAGCCCTCGAGCAGCGCGCGCGCCGCAGCCAGCGCGAACTGACCGCCCGAGCCGATCGCCGCCACCGCGTAGTCGGGCTCGATCACGTCGCCGTTGCCGGAGATCACCAGCAGCTTCTCCGGGTCGCCGACCAGCAGCAGCGCCTCGAGGCGGCGCAGATACCGGTCCGAGCGCCAGTCCTTGGCGAGCTCGATGGCGGCGCGCGTGACGTTGCCGTACTTCTCGAGCTTGCCCTCGAAGCGCTCGAACAGCGTGAACGCATCGGCGGTACCGCCGGCGAAACCGGCCAGCACCTTGTCGTTGGCGAGCCGGCGCACCTTGCGCGCGTTGCCTTTCATGACCGTCGCGCCGAGGGTTACCTGGCCGTCGCCGCCGAGCGCCACGGCGCCGTCGCGCCGCACACCGAGGATGGTCGTGCCGTGCGGATCGAAGCGTGGGCGTTCACTCATGGAGGTTCCTGGAATCGCGACTCGCTCCCGCGGGCAGGTGAGGCTCAAGCTCGGCGCGGCGTAACGCCGGGGACAGTCAACCCTTGCGACGCGCCCGCGGGTGAGCAGCGTCGTAGATACGGGCGAGATGCTGGAAATCAAGGTGAGTATAGATCTGCGTGGTGGAGATGTCCGCGTGCCCGAGCAGCTCCTGCACCCCGCGCAGCTCGCCGCCCGACTCCAGCAGGTGCGAGGCGAAGGAGTGGCGGAACAGGTGCGGGTGCACGTGCTGCGAGAGCCCCTGGCGCCGCGCCCAGTAATCCACCCGGGCCTGGACCGAGCGCGGCCCGAGCCGCCCGCCGCTGCGGGAGACGAACAGCGCCGGTTCCTGCGGCCGGGCGAGCCCGGGGCGCTCCTTGAGCCAGGCCCGCAGCGCCGCGAGGGCGTGCCGGCCGACGGGCACGATGCGGGTCCTGCGGCCCTTGCCGAGCACGCGCACGGTGCGGTCAGGGAAATCGACATGGCCGATGTCGAGACCGACGAGCTCCGCGAGGCGCAGTCCCGAGGAGTACAGCAGCTCCATCAGCGCCCGGTCACGCACGCCGAGCGCCTCGCCGCCCGGAATCTCGAGCAGCCGTGCCATCTGGTCGGCGTCGAGCGTCTGCGGGAGCCGGCGCGCCACCCTGGGCGCGCGCACCTCGAGCGCGGGATTGCCCGCGCTCCGGGCGCTGCGGCGGCCGCGCGGCGTGCCC
>DASSQU010000252.1:0-3459 GCA_035702325.1 Steroidobacteraceae bacterium | reverse complement strand
GCACGATCCGGCACGCGCCGACTCGCTGGCGAGCGATCAGGTACGCACGCTCCTCATCGACCCCTCGGGCCGCATCTGGGTCGGCACCTTCGATCGCGGGCTCGATCTGCTCGACCCCGCCACCGGCGCCGTCCGTCATTTCCGCCACCGCGACGGCGAGGCGCGCTCGCTCGCGTCGGATGCGGTCTTTGCGCTGTACGCCGATCGCTCGGGACGGCTCTGGGTCGGCACCGACGCGGGCCTGAGCCGCTACGACCCCGATGCCGGCGGCTTCGTCAACTACGGCAAGTCGGCCGACGGGGCCGGCCTCTCGGACCTGCAGGTGCGCGCGATCGCCGCCGACCACAGCGGGGCGCTGTGGATCGGTACCCTGCACGGGGGACTCGACCGGCTGGAGCCGGGCACCGGGCGCGTGACGGCGTTCCGCCACGATCCGGCCAACCCGCACTCGCTGAGTCACGACCGGGTGACGGCGATCCTCGAGGACAGCGCCCGGCGGCTCTGGGTCGCAACCGACGACGGACTCAACCTCTTCGAGCGCGCCGCCGACGGTTTCGTGCGCTATGGCAACGATCCCGGCAATCCGCAGAGCCTGCGCGACAGCTACGTGATGTCGCTCTACCAGGATCGGGGCGGGGTGCTGTGGGTGGGCACGCGCTCCGGCGGGGCGAGCCACTGGAACCCCGGCACCTGGGCGCTCGGGCACTACCGCAGCGCCGCGTTGCGCGACACCCAGGTGAGCAGCTTCGCCGATGACGGCGCCGGGCGCGTCTGGGTCGGCACGATCGGCGCCGGCCTCATCGAGATCGATACCCGCCGCGGCACCGAGCGGCGCTTCGGGCGTGACAGCGCCACCATGCGCCTCAGCGACGATCGGGTGATGGCGCTGCTCTACGACCACCGCGGCACGCTCTGGGTGGGAACCATGACCGGCGGCCTCGACGAGGTCGAGCTCGCGAGCGGGCACGTGCGCGTCCGGCGCGCGCTGGCGAACGATCCGCAGACGCTGCCCGCCGACGGCGTGATGGCGCTCTATCTGGATCGCAGCGGAAATCTGTGGGTCGGAACCTTCGGCGGCGGCCTCGCGTGCATCGACGCCTCGAGCGGACGGCTGACCCGCTACCCGTTCGGTGCCGACGACGCGCAGCACCTGAGCGATGCGCACGCCAGCGCCATCGCCGAGGACGCGCTCGGCAATCTCTGGATCGGCACCGTCGGCGGCGGGCTGAACCTCCTCGAGCGCGCCAGTGGCCGCTTCCATCACTACCGGCGCGACGACCGGGATCCCACCAGCCTGTCCGACGACGCGGTGTTCGCGCTGCACGTCGACCGGCGCGGCGAGGTGTGGGTGGGCAGCGCGAGCGGCGGCCTGGATCGCGTCGTCGGCAGCTCGGCCGCTCCCGCGGCCGTGCACTTCGAGAGCTACGCGCCGAGCCTGCCGGGCCGCGTCGTCTACGGCATCGAGTCCGACGGCAACGACGGACTGTGGCTCAGCACCAGCAACGGCCTGGTGCGCCTCGACCCGCGCACCCGGGCGGTCAAGGTCTACCACGAGTGGCACGGCCTGCAGGGTGAGGAATTCAATACCGGCGCCCATTACCAGGACCGCGACGGCGACCTGTTCTTCGGCGGCAACAACGGCTTCAACGCCTTTGCGCCCGCGGCGCTGAACTTCAGCACGCCCCCGCCGCAGGTGGTGCTCACCGGGGTGGTCAAGCTCACCACGCCGCTCGCCGCGCGGGATCTGCCGGCCGCGACGCGCCCGCTGCGGCTCGTGTACGGCGACAAGCTGGTGAGCTTCGAGTTCGCGGCACTCGACTTCGGTTCCCCGGGCAACAACCACTACTCCTACCGGCTCGAGGGCTTCGATGCGGGCTGGATCGATGCCGGGACGCTGCATCGGGCGACTTACACCAACCTCGATGCCGGCGATTACCTCTTCAGGGTGCGCGCCGCGAACGCCGACGGCGAGTGGAGCGGCGCGGGTCTCGCGATTCCGGTGCACGTCGCGCCCGCCCCGTGGAACACGCCGGCGGCGCGCGCCGCCTATGCGCTCGCCCTGCTGCTGGCCGCCGTGCTGCTGTGGCGGCAGCAGAGCGCGCGGCGCGCGCGCGCCCTGCGCCACCGGCGCTGGCTCGAGGAAACCGTGCAGCAGCGCACCCACGAGCTGCAGGAGCGCAACGTGCAGCTGCAGGTGCTGGCGCGCGCCAAGAGCGAGTTCGTCGCGCGCATGAGCCACGAGCTGCGCACGCCCATGAACGGCGTGCTCGGCATGACCAGCCTGCTGCTCGACACGCGGCTCGATCGGGCACAGCGGCGCTTCGCCGAAGGCATCCACCGCTCCGCCGATTCGCTGCTCGCCATCGTCAACGACGTGCTCGATCTCTCCAAGATCGAGGCCGGACGGCTCGAGCTCGATCCGACCGACGGCGACCTCGTCGAGCTCGTCGGCCAGACCGCCGAAGTGCTGGCCCCGCGTGCGGCCGGCAAAGGGCTGGAGCTGCTCGTCGACACTCCGCTCGAGCCGCTGCCCGGAGTGCGCTTCGACGCGGTGCGGCTGCGGCAGGTACTGCTCAATCTCGGCGGCAACGCCGTCAAGTTCACCGAGCGCGGCGAGGTCACGTTCCGCGTGGTGCCGCTCGGGCGCGGCACGGGTGCCGACGGCACGCTGCGCGTGCGGCTCGAAGTCGCCGACACCGGCATCGGCGTTGCACCGGAGAACCAGGCGAGGATCTTCGAACAGTTCGCCCAGGAGGACGCCTCGACCACGCGGCGCTTCGGCGGCACGGGACTCGGGCTGTCGATCTCGCGGCAGATCGTCGAGCTCATGGGCGGCAAGCTCACGCTCACGAGCTCGCCGGGGGCGGGCTCGACCTTCGCCTTCGAGATCACCCTGCCGCTCAGCGCCGTGCAGCCGCAGCGCGCCACGCCGCTGCAGCGGCTCGACGGGCAGCGCATCCTGATTGCCGACGACAACGCGGCGGCGCGCACCCTGCTGGCGAACGCGCTGCGCACCTGGGGCGCACGCCCCACCGAGGCAGCCTCGCTCGCCGCGGCGCGCGTCGAGCTCGACGGCGCCGCCTACGAGGCGGTGATCGTCGACGACCCGCTGCCCGACGGGGACGCCCGCGCGCTGTTGCGCGCCATCCAGGCGGCGCACGCGGCCCGGCCGCGCGTCATTCGGCTGGTGGGATTCGCGAGCCTCACGCCCGCAGCCGCCGGCGCCGACCGGCGCCAGTGGTTCGACGCGGAAGTCACCAAGCCGCTGCGCCTCGTGCAGCTGCACAGCGCGCTCACCTGCCGCGATGGCGGTGGCGCCGAGAGCACCGACGGCGCCGCCGGCCGGGCGGCGGCGCCGCGCGCGCGGTTGGGCGGACGAGTGCTCGTCGTCGAGGACCAGCCGCTCAACCGTGAGGTGGCGCAGGGCATGCTCGCCTCGCTCGGCGTCGCGGTCGAGAC
>DASSQU010000251.1:0-4158 GCA_035702325.1 Steroidobacteraceae bacterium | reverse complement strand
CAACTTCGCAGGCACCGAGCTGCTGTACGTGCCGGAGGTGCACTGGGACTACTGCCGCGCCGACGTCATGGTGATGGAGCGCATCCACGGCGTGCCGATCTCGGACCGCGAGCGGCTGCAGGCGGCCGGCACCGATATCGCGCGGCTCGCCGAGAACGGCGTGCGCATCTTCTTCACCCAGGTGTTCAGGCACAACTTCTTCCACGCCGACATGCACCCCGGCAACATCTTCGTGCTGGTCGACGACCCCAGGCGCCCGCGCTACGCTGCGGTCGACTTCGGCATCGTCGGCAGCCTCGATGCGCGCGATCAGCACTACCTGGCGGAGAATTTCCTCGCGGTGTTCGACCGCGACTACCGCCGCGTGGCGCAGCTGCACCTGGAGTCCGGCTGGGTGCCCGCCGGCACGCGGCTCGCGGAGCTGGAGTCCGCGGTGCGCACGGTGTGCGAGCCCATCTTCGACCGCCCGCTGAAGGACATCTCCTTCGGGCGGATTCTGCTGCGCCTGTTCGAGATCTCGCGGCGCTTCGACATGCAGATCCAGCCGCAGCTGCTGCTGCTGCAGAAGACGCTCCTGAACGTGGAGGGGCTCGGGCGCGAGCTCTACCCCGAGCTCGACATCTGGAGCACCGCGAGCCCGATCCTGCGCGAGTGGATGCGCGAGCGCGCGAGCCTCGGCACGCTGGCGCGCACTCTCCGCGCCCACTTCCCGCAGCTCATCGCAGCCGCCGAGGCGCTCCCGGCGCTCGCCGCCGGTCTCGCTGCGCGAGCGGCGCAGCCCGCGGACGCCGCCGCAGCCGAGCTCGCCGCGCTGCGCGAGGAGCTCAAGGCGGCAGCCGTGCGGCGCGATACCTTCGCAGTGGGCAGCGCGCTTCTCGTCGGGGCACTGCTGTGGCTCGCGGTGCGCGGCGTGCACGGCTTCCCGGGCTGGGCGCTGCTCGCCGCCGGCATCGCCGTCATCCTCTACGGCACCAGGCGCTGAGCTTGCATCGCGCGCTCACCGAGGGCTCGATCCCGGTGGGGCTGATCCGGTTCGCGCTGCCGATCCTGTACGCCAACGTGCTGCAGTCGCTCAACGGCTCGGTGAACTCCATCTGGGTCGGGCGCTTCCTCGGCGAGGCGGCGCTGACCGCCACCTCGAACGCCAACACGGTGATGTTCCTGCTGATCGGCGCAGCCTTCGGCGTGGCGCTCGCGGCCACCATCCTGGTCGGCCAGTCGATCGGCGCCAACGACATGCCCGCCACCAAGCGCGTGGTCGGCACCAGCGCCACCTTCTTCGCCGGCATCTCGGTGGCGATGGCGGTGGCGGGACTCGTGCTCTGCCGGCCGCTGCTCGCCGCGATGCGCACCCCCGCCGGCTCGCTCGAGCTGGCGGTCGCCTACATGCGGGTGATCTTCCTGGCGCTGCCGTTTCTCTACCTGTACGCGTTCGTGATGGCCATGCTGCGCGGAGCCGGCGACTCGCGCACGCCGTTTCACTTCATGCTGCTTTCAGTCGCCATCGACATCGCGCTCAACCCGCTGCTCATCTTCGGCCTCGGGCCGCTCCCGCGCCTCGGCATCGCGGGCTCGGCGCTCGCGACCTTCATCGCCCAGGCGGTGTCGCTCAGCGCCCTGATCCGCCATCTCTACCGCCGCCGCCACGTGCTGGTGCTGCACCGGGACGAGCTCGCGCTGCTTCGGGTCGACTGGTCGGTGGTCGGCACGCTGGTGCGCAAGGGGATCCCGATGAGCGCCCAGATGCTGGTGATCTCCTCGAGCGGCGTGCTCATGATCACGCTCGTCAATCGCTTCGGCGTCGACACCACCGCGGCGTTCGGCGCGGCACTGCAGATCTGGAACTACATCCAGATGCCGGCGTTCGCGGTCGGTATGGCCGTCTCGGCCATGGCGGCGCAGAACGTCGGCGCCGGCCACTGGCACCGTGTGACGCGCATCGCGCGCTTCGGCGTGCTCTACAGCGTGGCTCTCACCGGCAGCATCGTCGCCGCCGTGGAACTGCTCGATACCCGGGCCTTCGCCCCGTTCCTGCCGGCGGGCTCGGCGGCGCTCGCGATCGGCTCGCACCTGAACCGCATCGTCACGGGATCGTTCGTGTTCTTCGGGGTGTCGGTAGCGCTCTTCGGGGTGGTACGCGCCAGCGGCGCGGTGCTGGCGCCGCTGGCGATCCTCGCGGTGTCGCTGCTGGCGGTGCGCTTCCCGCTGGCCGAGCTCCTGCTGCCGCGCTACGCGGCGGACGCCGTATGGTGGAGCTTTCCGGTGTCCTCGGCGCTTGCGGCGCTGCTCGCCGTCGTCTATTACCGCTACGGCGCGTGGCGCCACGCACGCCTGCGTCCGGCAGCCCCCGGCTGAGGCCGTACGCCCGGCCGCTCAGGAGTCAGCTTCCGCCGCGCCGCGCGGCTCGATCCACAGCGCGCGCGCCTTGCCGCACAGCTCGCCCTTGCCGTCGAAGAGCGCGGTGCCTGCCTCGTGTTTGCGCCCGCTCGAGCCGATCTTCCAGCCGACTACCATGCAGGGTTCCCCGACGTACACCCGCCGGTCGACGTGCGCGGTGAATTCCGCGAGCAGCATCATGCGATCGTCGGGCGCGACCGCGTAGTAGCCCGGGCAGTCGAGCGCCGCGGACATGAACTCCGGGCGCACCTTGCCGTCGCCGCCATCGAGCGAGGCGTCCGGCACCCAGGGCGCGGCCACCACGCCGCGCGCGGGAATGGCTCCGGCGAAGACCCGCATGCCGTCGCCGCGCACGCGCTGCGTGCCGCACACGAAGCAGGTCGGAAAGCGGTGATAGCGAAAGCCCGCGTAGCGACGCGAGGCTTCGAGCGCCTCGAGGTAGGCGGGGGCCGGCGGCGTATCGAGCTCGAGCACCGCCGCGCGCGCCTCCCCGAACGCTTCCCCGCCGTGCGTCACCTGCCGCGTCCCGTCGGGCAGCGCCGTCACCAGCAGCTCCGCGTCGAGCGGCGGGGGCTTCAGCAGCCGCACCGTGACGGTGCGCGCGGCGCACGCCGCGACCAGACCCGCGAAGTAGCCGCCGTTGGCGGAGGCCGGCGGGCCGCAAAAGCGCGCGGCGACTGTGAAACTGTCCATCACGTGCGCAGCTGCGCGAGCCACGCCGCCGCATCCGCGCCGCGCTCGAGCATCTCGACCAGGGCGGAGCCCACTACCACGCCGTCGACGTGGCCGCGCAGCCTCTCGACCTGCGCGCGGCTGCGGATGCCGAAGCCGGCGCACACCGGGAGCGGCGAGGCGGCCCGCACCCGCTCGAGGTAGGCGATCACCTCGGGTGGCACCTCGACGCTGCGCCCGGTGGTGCCCGTCATGGTGACGGCGTACACGAAGCCCTCGCTTGCCGCACAGAGCGCCGCGAGCCGCTCGGGACGGGTGACCGGCGTCACCATCTGCACCAGCGCGAGCCCGTTTGCGGTAAGCGCCGCGCCGAGCTCGCCGCTCTCATCGAGCGGCAGATCCGGCACGATGAAGCCCGCGACCCCGGCGCGCGCGGCGCGGTCGGCGAGCCGCCCGAGGCCGAAGGCGAGCAGCGGATTCAGGTAGCTCATGAGCAGCAGCGGCGCCGCGAGCCCGCGCAGCGCCGCGAGCTGCTCGAGTATCCACGCGAGGCTCACCCCCTGGGCGAGCGCCGCGAGACTCGCGCGCTGGATGGTGACGCCGTCGGCCATGGGATCGGTGAACGGCACGCCGATCTCGACCACGTCGGCGGCGGTGGCGAGCGAGCGCAGCTGCACGGCGAAGTCCGCGCGCCGCGGGAAGCCGGCGGTGAGATAGGCCACGAGCGCCGGCGCGCCGCGCGCGGCGGCGGTGCGTATCGCCTGGGTGATGCGCTCGCGCGGGCTCACGGGCGGGGCCCTCCGAGGAGCTCCTGCGAGAGCGTCGCCATGTCCTTGTCGCCGCGCCCCGAGAGACACACGATGATCGAGCCGCCGGCGTGGGCGCGCGCCCAGCGCTCCGCGCCCGCGAGCGCGTGCGCGCTCTCGAGCGCCGGCAGGATGCCCTCGTGCTCGCTCAGGTCGCGCACCGCGGCGAGCGCCGCGGCGTCGCCCGCGGTCTCGTAGCGCACCCGGCCGAGGCGCGCGAGCAGCGCATGCTCGGGACCGACCCCGGGGTAGTCGAGCCCGGCGGACACCGAGTGGGTCTCCT
>DASSQU010000250.1:0-6294 GCA_035702325.1 Steroidobacteraceae bacterium | reverse complement strand
CTCGACGGCGGACAGATCGCCTTCCAGGTGATCGAGTGGCTGAAGGGCAGCCCGCTCTCGGAACGCACCCAGGCATTCGGGCAGCAGGTGGGGATCGCGCTGCTCATCGTCCTGATGGGCGTGGCGCTCTACAACGATATTGCGCGCCAGTTCGGCTGACCGGTAGACGTTTGAGTCCCGGCAGCACCAACATCCGCGTCGCCCTGGCCGCGTGCGCACTGCTGCTGCACGGCGCGCTCACCGCCGCCCAGACGAGCCCGCCGGACCAGGCCGAGTTCACCGTGGGCGACATCCGCGTCGAGGGCCTGCAGCGGGTCTCCGAAGGCACGGTCTACAACTATCTGCCGGTCAACATCGGCGATCACCTGACGCCGCAGCGGGTGCGCGAGGCGATCCGCGCGCTGTACGCCACCGGCTTCTTCCGCGACGTGCAGCTGCGCCGCGACGGCAACACGCTGGTGGTGGTGGTGCTCGAGCGCCCGTCGATCGAGAGTTTCGAGATCACCGGCAACAAGGACATCAAGACCGAGGACCTGCAGAAGTCGCTGCGCGGCGTGGGGCTCGCGACCGGCAAGACCTTCGACCGCTCGGTGCTCGAGGACGTGACCCAGTACCTCACCGACCAGTACTTCGCGCGCGGCAAGTACGGCGTGCGCATCGACACCAAGGTGGAGGAGGAGACCGGCAACCGCGTCAAGATCAAGATCGACATCAAGGAGGGCGGGCGCGCCAAGATCCGCCAGATCAACCTGGTGGGCGACACGCGTTTCCCGCAGAAGCAGATCCTCGCAACGCTGGAGCTGAAGACGCCCAACTGGCTCTCCTGGTACAAGCAGGACGACCGCTATTCGCGCGAGTCGCTGCAGGGAGATCTGGAGAAGATCCGCAACTTCTACATGGATCGCGGCTACGCCAACTTCCAGCTGCTGTCCACCCAGGTGCAGATCGGGCCCGACAAGGAGAACATCTTCATCACCGTGAACGTCGACGAGGGACAGGTCTACCGGATCTCGTCGATCAAGCTCGCCGGCACCTTCGTCGTGCCGCAGGCCGAGCTCGAGCGTCTGGTGCTGGTGCACAAGGGCGAGATCTTCGATCGCAAGCTGATCACCCAGACCCAGGAGCTGATGCAGAACCGCATGGGCCGCGACGGCTACTTCTTCTCCAAGGTCGAGCCGGTGCCGACCGCCGACAACGCCGGCCATACCGTGGCGCTCACCTTCTTCATCGATCCCGGCAACCGCGTGTACGTGCGCAACATCACCTTCTCGGGCGTCAATCGCATCAACGACGAGGTGCTGCGCCGCGAGATGCGCCAGCTCGAGGGCGGCTGGCTGTCGAACACCGCGCTCGAGCGCTCCAAGCAGCGCATCCAGCGCCTGCCGTACGTGAAGAGCGTCGAGTTCGAGACCACGCCGGTGGCCGGCACGCCCGACCTGGTCGACGTGAACTACAAGATCGAGGAGGGTCCCGCCTCGCAGCTCTCCGGCGGCATCGGCTACTCGGCCACCTACAAGTTCATGCTGAACGGCAGCTTCGCCGACGCCGACTTCCTCGGTACCGGCGAGCGCATCGCCGTGCAGCTGAACGGCGGCGCCTTCAGCAAGGTGTACACGGTGCAGTGGACCAATCCCTACACCAACATCGACAACCTGCAGCGCACGCTGTCGGTGAGCTACAGCGACGTCACGCAGTTCGTGTCGTCCTCGTCGAACTTCTCCTCGCGGACGCTCAGCCTCGGGCCCACCTGGGCGTACCCGATCACCGAGACCATGTTCCTGCGCGCCGGCTTCGCCTTCGACAGCTCGCAGCTGCTCACCAACTCCCTCACCAGCGCCGAGCAGTCGCAGCAGTGGGTGCGGCAGAACGGCCACCCCTACAGCCGCCTGGCGCACGACGACGCCAGCAACAACGACTACGTGTTCTACGGCTCGAACTTCAAGGCGCTCGAGCTGGTCACCGGCTGGGACTGGGACACGCGCAACCGCACGCTGTTCGCCGACCGCGGCATGCACCAGTCGGTGAGCCTGTCGGCCACCGCGCCGGGCAGCGACGTCAAGTACTGGATCGCCAACTACCTGTTCCTCAGGTACCTGCCGCTGTGGAAGGGCTTCACGCTGTCGTTCCTCGAAGGCGTCGACTACGGCGGGGCGTTCGGCGGCACCACCTCCATCCCGCCGTACCGGCAGTTCTTCGGCGGCGGTCCGGACAACGTGCGCGGTTTCCGCGAGAGCCTGCTCGGGCCGCGCGACCAGTTCGGCAATCCCTACGGCGGCAACCTGCGGGTCACCAGCCAGAACGAGATAATCTTCCCCATGCCGTCCAAGTGGGCGCAGACCGCGCGCGTCAGCCTGTTCTTCGACATGGGCGGCGTCTACGAGACCGGCAGCAAGCTGCAGTTCTTCGGCCCGGACAACATCACCCCGGAGAGCTACCGTCTCCGTTTCGCCGACATCAAGAAGGCCGTCGGGGTGTCGGTCACCTGGCTGGCGCCGATCGGGCTATTCCGCTTCAGCCTCGGGATGCCGCTGAACGCGCGCCGCGGCGACGGCATCACCAGGTGGGGCGATGAGACCGAGGCCTTCCAGTTCTCGGTCGGCCAGGCGTTCTAAAGTTGACCGGCGGGCGGGCGCAATCGGGCGAGCTATGCGGGTGAAACTAGGCGATACTTATAATTCCCAGCCCCGCCGCCGCAGGCGCGGGCGCACGAGTCCGTGGAGGACATACGAGGTGGGTGTTCCGTGAAGCGTTCGATGACAAGCAAGGGGGCGGTGTGGATTCTGGCAGCCGGGGGGGCGCTCGCGCTGTCGACCGCGTGGGCGGAGCCGAAGATCGGCGTCGTCGACCCGCAGCGGCTGCTCACCGAGTCGCCGCAGGGCAAGGCCATGGCCGAGTCGATGCGCGCCGAGTTCTCCCCGCGCGAGCGCACCCTGCAGGCGCAGGCGCAGTCGCTCAAGGCCAAGCAGGACAAGCTGCAGAAGGACGGCGCGACCATGACCGACGATCAGCGCAGCCGCGCCGAGAAGGAGCTGCGCGACGGCGAGCGCGACTTCGAGCGTGCGCGCGGCGAATTCCAGGACGACATCACCGCGCGCCGCAACGAGGAGATGTCGCGCCTGCAGCGCACCCTCGGCGAAGAGGTGCGCAACTACGCCAAGGCGCAGAACTTCGACCTGGTGCTGAGCGGCGAGGCGGTGGTCTACCAGACGCCCGCCATCGACATCACCCCGGCGATCCTCGCCGCGCTGCAGGCGCACGCCGCCGCGGCCCCGGCCGCCAAGCCCGCCCCGGGCGCCACGCCGCCGGCCACGCCGCCGGCGAAGCCCCAGGGCCACTGAAGCGTCTCGGGGAGCCCGCCGCTGGCCGCCGCCATGTCCGTGTCGCTCGGGGAGCTTGCGGTCCGCTTCGGTTGCGAGCTGCGCGGCGATCCGGACGCGCGCGTCGAACGGGTAGCGACGCTGGCGAACGCCGACGGGCACGCACTCGCCTTCCTCGCCAACCCGCGCTACCGGCCGCAGCTCGCCGCGACCCGCGCCGCGGCGGTGGTGCTCGGCCCTGACGCGGCCGCCGACTGTCCGACCCATGTGCTGCTCGCCGAGAATCCTTACGCCACCTACGCACGCATCGCGGCGGTGCTGCACCCCGCGCCCGCGCCGGCCCCCGGGGTCCACCCGACGGCGCTGGTTGCCGCGAGCGCCCGCATCGCGCCGAGCGCGCACGTCGCGGCCCTGAGCTGCATCGGCGAGCACGCGGTGGTCGGCGAGCGCTGCTT
The DNA here is from genome assembly GCA_035702325.1 of Steroidobacteraceae bacterium. Taxonomy (GTDB): domain Bacteria; phylum Pseudomonadota; class Gammaproteobacteria; order Steroidobacterales; family Steroidobacteraceae; genus 13-2-20CM-66-19. The sequence goes on along the minus strand of DASSQU010000250.1, from coordinate 2,522 downwards.
CGTGGGACCGCAGTGCGTGCTCGAGGAGCGCGTGGCGCTCGCGCCCGACGTGCGCCTGGTGGCGCGCGTCACGCTGTGCCGCGGGGTCGGGATCGGCGCGCGCAGCGTGCTGCAGCCCGGGGTGGTGATCGGCGGCGACGGCTTCGGCTACGCGCCCGAGCGCGGCACCTGGCTCAAGGTGCCGCAGCTCGGCACGGTGCGCATCGGCGCGGACGTCGAAATCGGCGCCAACACCACCGTCGACCGCGGCGCCATCGAGGACACCGTGATCGAGGACGGCGTCAAGCTCGACAACCTGATCCAGATCGGACACAACGTGCGTATCGGCGCGCACAGCGCGCTCGCCGCCTGCACCGGCATCTCCGGCAGCACCACCATCGGCAAGCGCTGCATGATCGGCGGCGCCTGCGGCTTCGCCGGCCACCTCAGCATCGCCGACGACGTAGTCGTCACGGGCTGCTCGGCGATCACTCATTCGATCCCGCGCGCGGGGGTCTACTCCGCCACCCTGCCGGTCGAGGAGGCGCACGCCTGGCGGCGCCTGGTGGCGCGCTTCAAGCGCAGCGCGCAGCTCGATGCCCGGGTGCGCAAGCTGGAGCGCGCCGCGGGCCTCACCGCCGCGCCGCAAGAGCCCACGCCACACCACCAAACGCCGCCAGCGCACACGCCGGAAGAACCGCATGACTGAGCCCGTCCAACTCGACATCCTGGCGATCTTCGAGCGGCTGCCGCACCGCTATCCGTTCCTGCTGGTCGACCGGGTGCTCGAGTGCCGTCCGGGCGAGAGCATCCGCGCGGTGAAGAACGTCACCTACAACGAGCCGTACTTCCCGGGGCACTTCCCGCACCGGCCGGTGATGCCGGGGGTGATGATCATCGAGGCGCTGGCGCAGACCGCCGGCATCCTGTGCTTCATCACCGCCAACGTGATTCCCGACGAGAACACGCGCTTCTATTTCGTCGGCATCGACAACGCCCGTTTCCGCAAGCCGGTGGTCCCCGGGGATCAGCTGGTGCTCACCGCGCAGCTCGAGCGCTCGCTGCGGGGGATCTGGAAGTTCTCGACCGTCGCCCTGGTCGGCGCGCAGGAGGTGGCGCACGCGGACATGATGGTCGCGCCGGAGACCGGCAAGTGATCGACGCGCGCGCCGTGGTGTCGCCGCAGGCGCAGCTCGCGCCCGACGTCAGCGTCGGGCCGTTCACGGTCATCGGTCCGGGGGTCGAGATCGGTGCGCGCAGCGTCATCGGGCCGCACGCGGTCATCAACGGGCCGACGCGCATGGGCGCCGACAACCGGGTGTTCCAGTTCGCCTCGATCGGCGATGCGCCGCAGGACAAGAAGTACGCCGGCGAGCCGACGCGCCTCGAGATCGGCGCGCGCAACGTGTTCCGCGAGAACTGCACCGTGAACCGCGGCACCACCCACGACCAGGGCGTGACGCGCATCGGCGACGACAATCTCTTCATGGCCTACGCGCACGTCGCCCACGACTGCCTGATCGGCAGCAACACCGTGTTCGCCAACTGTGCCTCGCTCGGCGGCCACGTCGAGATCGGCGACTGGGTGATCCTCGGCGGGCTCACCGCGGTGCACCAGTTCGCCAGGATCGGCGCACACGCCTTCCTCGCCGGCGGCGCCATCGTGCGCGGCGACGTGCCGCCGTACGTCATGGTGGCGGGCAACCCCGCCGCGCCGCACGCGGTGAACGCCGAAGGCCTCAAGCGCCGCGGCTTCAGCGAGGAGCAGATCCGGGCGATCCGCGACGCCTACCGCGTCGTCTACCGCTCGGAGCTCAAGCTCGCCGAGGCGCTGGCGCGGCTCGAGCCGCTGGCGCGCGAGCGGCCGGAGATCCGCGCCTTCGCCGACTTCATCCAGGCTTCCGCCCGCAGCATCGTGCGATGAGCGCCCCGCCGGTGCGCAGCGCCGCCGCGCGCAGCGCCCTGCGCATCGGGCTGGTGGCGGGCGAGCACTCCGGGGACACCCTCGGTGCGGCGCTCATCGAGGCGCTGCGCGCGCGCACTCCGGCGCTCGAGTGCTTCGGGGTCGCGGGGCCGAAGATGGCCGCCGCGGGCTGCGAGGCCTGGGCGGGCGTCGAGAGCCTCGCCGTCATGGGCCTCGCCGAGGTGCTGGCGCACCTGCCGAGGCTGCTGCGGCTGCGCGCGACGCTCGCGGCGCGCTTCCTGGCGGCGCGCCCGGACGTGTTCATCGGCATCGATTCCCCGGAGTTCAATCTCGGCCTCGCCCGGCGCCTCAGGCGCGCCGGCATCCGCTGCGTGCAGTACGTGAGCCCGCAGGTGTGGGCCTGGCGGCAGGGCCGGGTGCGCAGCATCGCGCGCGACTGCGACCTGGTGCTGTGCCTGCTGCCCTTCGAGAGCGAGTTCTATGCGCGCCACGGGGTGGCGGCGGAGTTCGTCGGCCACCCGCTCGCGGATGCCATTCCCCTCGAGGTCGACCGCGGCGCGGCGCGGCGTGCGCTCGGCATCGCCGACGCCGCGCCGCTGATCGCGCTGCTGCCCGGCAG
>DASSQU010000249.1:0-2502 GCA_035702325.1 Steroidobacteraceae bacterium | reverse complement strand
CTGCTGCATCATTACATGGGCAGCATCGACGGTGCGGTCGGCGCCTGGGGCTTCGCCCGCGGGGGCATGGGCGCGATCACCCAGGCGCTCGCCGCCTCGCTCGCGGCGAGCGGCGGCACGCTGCGCGCCGCCGCCCCGGTCGAGCAGATCCTGGTGCGCAACGGGCGCGCGACCGGCGTGGTGCTCGAGGGCGGGGCGGAGATCCCGGCGCGGCTGGTGGTCTCGAATCTCGACGTCAAGCGCACCTTCCTCGGCAGCATCGCAGCGGGGCACCTGCCCGGGGAATTCCTCGAGACGGTGCGGCGCTTCAAGATCCGCGGCTCTTCCGGCAAGCTCAACATAGCGCTCGACGGCCTGCCCGAGTTCCCGGCCATTCCGCCCGGCTCGCCCTGCACGCGCGGCGACCTGCACGTGACCGACAGCATCGACATGCTGGAGCGCGCCTACGACGACTGGAAGGAAGGCCGCTGGTCGCGCTCACCCTATCTCGACGTGCTGATCCCGTCGCAGATCGATCCCACCATGGCACCGGACGGCAAGCACTACATGTCGGTGTTCGTGCAGTACTGCCCGTACCGGCTGGCCGACGGCGAGTGGACCGGCGCGAAGCGCCAGGCCTTCGGCGAGACGGTGCTCGATGCGATCGCGCGTCACAGCCCGAACTTCCGCGCGCTGGTCCTGCACGCCGAGATCCGCACGCCCCAGGAGCTCGAGAACGAGGTCGGCCTCACCGAGGGCAACATCTTCCAGGGCGAGCTCACTTTCGATCAGCTGTTCTTCAACCGTCCGGTGCCGGGCTGCGCGCAGTACCGCGCGCCGCTGCACGGGCTTTACCTGTGCGGCTCCAGCACCCACCCGGGCGGCGGCGTGATGGGCGCACCGGGCGCCAATGCCGCGCGCACGATTCTCGCCGACCTGAGGCGCGCGCCGTGAGCGCGCGCCACGACTGCATCGTCGTCGGCGGCGGGCACAACGGTCTCACCTGCGCGGCCTATCTGGCACGCAGCGGCCGCTCGGTGCTGGTGCTGGAAGCGGCCGAGCGCCTGGGCGGCGCCGCAGTGACGCGGGACTTCGCGCCGGGATTCCGGGTATCGGCGTGCGCGCATCTGCTGCACCTGATGCCCGCGAGACTGATGCGGGAGCTCGACCTCGCGGCGCACGGACTGCGGCTGACCACGCCGCTCCCCACCGTGGCGCTGGCGGCGGCGGGCCCGCATCTCGCCGTGGAGCCGGCCGACCCCGCGGCGCTCGCCGCGCACTCGCGCGCGGACGCCGCCGCCTACCCGGCCTGCCGCGAGCGCCTGGGCACGCTCGCGGCCGCGCTGCGGCCGCTGCTCAGCGGCGTGCCGCCGCGGCTCGGCAGCGGATCGTGGCGCGACCGCGCGGCGCTGCTCCGTGTCGGGCTGCGGCTGCGCGGGCTCGGCCGGCGGAACATGCGCGAGCTGCTGCGCATCGGCGGCATGTGCGTGCAGGATCTGCTGGACGAGCATTTCGAATCGCCGCTGCTCAAGGGCGCGCTCGCCTTCGACGCCGTGCTCGGCAGCAACTACGGCCCGCGCTCGCCGGGGACGGTGTTCACTCTTCTCTATCGGCTCGCGGCCGCGGGCGGTGCGCCCCACGGGCTGGCGCAGCCGCTCGGCGGTCTCGGCGCGCTGTCGCAGGCGCTGGCGCGCTCGGCGGCCGCCGCCGGCGCCGCGGTGCGGACCGGGGCGGCCGTGGGGCGGATCGTGGTGCGCGGCGACCGCGCCGCCGGCGTGGTGCTGGAATCGGGCGAGGAGCTCCTGGCAGACGCGGTGGTCTCGAGCGCCGATCCCAAGACCACGTTCCTGCGGCTGCTCGGAGCCGAGCATCTCGATGCCGGCTTCGTGCGGCGCATCGTGCACCTGCGGGCGCGCGGACTCGCCGCCAAGCTGCATCTCGCGCTCGACGGCCCGCCGCAGTTCACCGGGCTCGCGCCGCAAGCGCTGGGTGGCCGGCTGCTGTGGGCGCCATCGCCGGAGCACATCGAACGCGCCTACAATCACGCCAAGTACCGGGAATTCTCCGCGGCGCCGGTGCTCGAAATCACCGTGCCGACGCTGAACGATGCCTCGCTCGCCCCGCCGGGGCGTCATGTGATGAGCGTCATCGCGCAGTACGCGCCTTACGACCTCGACGGCGGCTGGGAGAACTCGCGGCCGGGCTTCACCAGGCTGCTGATCGACACGCTCGACACGCTGGCGCCGGGTCTGCGCTCGCGCGTGCGGCACGCCGAGCTTCTCGTCCCGTCGGACATCGAGCGCGAGTTCCGCATCGCCGGCGGCCACTGGCATCATGCCGAGCTCGCGCTCGACCAGTTCTACATGCTGCGTCCGGTGCCGGGCGCGGCTCAGTACCGCTCGCCGGTCGGGGGACTCTACCTGTGTGGCGCGGGTTGTCATCCGGGCGGCGGGGTCATGGGGCTCGCCGGCCGCAATGCGGCGCGGCAGATCGCGCGGGAGGCAGCCTGATGTCCGGCGACAG
>DASSQU010000248.1:0-6616 GCA_035702325.1 Steroidobacteraceae bacterium | reverse complement strand
CACACGCCGCGTGCGCCGCGGTGCTCGATCCGCGGGCCTTCGAGCGCCGCCGCCCCCGCGCGCAGCACACCTGGTTCATCGCCGCGGCGCGCGCCCGGGTGCGCTGCGCGCGCGAGGAGCGCGGCACGGCCACCTTCGAGTTCGCGAGCGCGCAGCTCCTCGGCGTCAGCGTCCCGGCGCCCGCGGGCCCTGCGCGGGGCTGACGAGCGCGATCACGCCGAAGGCCGGGTGATCGTAGTAGTTGCGCTCGAAGAAGCGCACGCGGCGCGTCTGGTCGAGCGTGAAGGCCGTGCCGGGCGCGGCACCGAGACCCGCGGGCGGGTTCTCCATGGTCCAGCTGAGCGCCATGCCGAGATGCAGGAACTGGCCGCGCTCGAGGAAGACGTCGCCGCTCAGGCCCGGCACCGCGACGCCGAGGCGCGCCAGCGCAAAGCCGGCCCGCGTACCCCAGGCGCTCGCGGTCTGCGTCCAGGCGACGTGCGCCACCGGCACGTAGCTGCCGCTCGCGCGCAGGCGGTTCTCGAGCTCGTCGAGCTGCCAGGCCGAAGCGGGCAGCACCGCGACGAGGTGGCCGACCTGCGAGGAGCCGCTGTCGGATTCCTCCCCGGCCACCGTGCGCGCGCCCGCCTCCGCGCTCCAGTTCTCGGCGCTTCCCTGGGCGGTGGTGGCGCGAAACACGATGATCTCGACCCTGTACACAGGTCCCGTGCTCTCGTCGGCGGCGGCCACGAAAGCCCAGCCGAGCGTGGCGGCGAGGGCGGTCAGCAGCAGGCGCGGGCGCGCAGGAGCGTGCATGCGGGCATTCTAATGCAGGCGCGCGGGAGCGCCGAGGCGTCCGAGGAGCTCCGCGGCGAACTCGAAGCGTGCGCTCTCGGCGGGCAGCTGCCGCGCGATGCGCAGCCGGAGCGGCCCGTCGAGGCGGTACTCGCGCCCACCCTGCTGGATCAGGCGCACCAGCTGCGCGGGGTCGACGCGGCTCTCGGCCTCGAAGGTGAGCGAGCCGCCCTGGGGGCCGAGGTCGAGGCGGCGCACGCCGAGGGCGCGCGCGCGCAGCTTGAGGCGCGCGATGCGGATCAGGCTGTGCGCCGCGGGCGGCGGCGGTCCGAAGCGATCGTGAATCTCGGCCGCGAGCTCATCGAGCGCCGCGTCGCTGTCGGCGGCGGCGATGCGCTTGTAGAGCGACAGCCGCACGTGCACGTCGGCCACGTAGGCCTCCGGCAGGAAGGCCGGCAGGCGCAGCTCCACCTCGGTGGCCGCCGCCAGCGGCTGATCGAGCGCCGGCTCGCGCCCGGACTTGAGCGCCGTCACCGCGCGCTCGAGCATCTCGAGGTACAGCGACAGTCCGATCTCGGTCATGTGGCCGCTCTGCTGCTCGCCGAGCAGCTCGCCGGCGCCGCGGATCTCCAGGTCGTGGGTGGCGAGCACGAAACCGGCGCCGAGCTCCTCCATGGACTCGATCGCTTCGAGGCGCTTGGCGGCGTCGGGCGGCAGCGCCGCGCGCGGCGGCGCGATGAGGTAGGCGTAGGCACGGTGATGCGAGCGGCCGACGCGGCCGCGCAGCTGGTGCAGCTGCGCGAGCCCCATGCGGTCGGCCCGGTTGATCATGATGGTGTTGGCGGTCGGCACGTCGATGCCGCTCTCGATGATGGTGGTGCAGACCAGCAGGCTGAAGCGCCGGTGATAGAAGTCCACCATCAGCTGCTCGAGCTCGCGCTCGCGCAGCTGTCCGTGGCCGATGCGCACCGTGGCCTCGGGGATGAGCGCCTGTACCTCGGCGGCTATCTTGCCGATGCTGCGCACCTCGTTGTGCACGAAGTAGATCTGGCCGCCGCGGCGCAGCTCGCGCAGCGCCGCCTCGCGCAGCGTCGGGCCGTGCCACTCGATGAGGAAGGTCTTGATCGCGAGGCGCGCCGCCGGGGCGGTGGTGATGAGCGACAGGTCGCGCAGGCCGCCGAGCGCCATGTTGAGGGTGCGCGGGATGGGGGTCGCGGTGAGGGTGAGCATGTGCACGCTGGCGCGCAGCGCCTGCAGGCGCTGCTTGTCGCGCACGCCGAAGCGCTGCTCCTCGTCGACGATCAGCAGTCCCAGCTCGCGGAACCGCGCGTGCGCGTGCAGCAGGCGGTGCGTGGCGATCACGATGTCGACCTTGCCCTGCTCGATCCCGGCGAGCGTCGCGCGGGTCTCGCGGGAGTTGCCGAAGCGCGACAGCGGCTCGATGCGCACCGGCCAGTCGGCGAAGCGGTCGCGGAAGTTGCCGAGGTGCTGCTGCACCAGCAGCGTGGTCGGGGCGAGCACCGCGACCTGCTTGCCGGCCTGCACCGCGGCGAACGCCGCGCGCATCGCCACTTCGGTCTTGCCGAAGCCGACATCGCCGCACACGATGCGATCCATGGGGCGCTCGCTCGCGAGGTCCTCGAGCACCTGGCGGATCGCTTCGGCCTGGTCGGCGGTCTCCTCGAAGGGGAACGCGCTGGCGAAGGCTTGGGTTTCGAGCTCGTTCGGGCTGAGCGCGAGGCCGCGCTGCGCCTTGCGCCGGGCATACAGGTCGAGCAGCTCCGCGGCCACGTCGCGGATCTGCTCCGCCGCGCGGCGCCGCGCCCGCGCCCACTGGTCGGTGCCGAGCTTGTGCAGCGGCGCGCTCTCCGCGGCGGCGCCGGTGTAGCGGCTCACCAGGTGCAGCGCGTGCACCGGCACGTAGACACGATCGCCGTCCTGGTATTCCAGCACCAGGAACTCGCCGGGCTGGCCGCCGATCTCGAGCGCCATGAGGCCGGCATAGCGGCCCACGCCGTATTCCTCGTGCACCACCGGCGCACCGGGGGCGAGATCCTGCAGGTCGCGCAGGATCGCCTGCGGATCGGAGGCGCGCTTGCGCCGCCGCTCCTGGCGGGCGCGTGCGCCGAAGAGCTGCGCCTCGGCGATCACCGCCACGGGCGGTTCGAGCAGCGTGAGTCCGCGCAGGTCCGGGGCCACGGCGAGCGCGACCCGGTCGGCTCCGGCGGCGAACGCCTCCCAGCCCGCCACGGCCGCCACCTCGTGCCGGTGCCCGTGCAGCATCTCGCGCAGCACCTCGCGCCGCCCGGGCGAGTCGGCCGCGAGCAGCACGCGCCCGGGGAATTCCCGCAGGTACGAGTCGAGCGGCGCGAACGGCTGCCCGGCGCGCACGTCGAGGCGCAGCTCCCGCGGCGCAGCGGTCGGGAAGTTATGCACCGCGGGCTCCGCGGGGGCGAGGGTGGCGTCGGACTTGAAGGGGTCGAGCGTGATCGTGGCAAAGCGCGCCAGGGCGGCCGCGAGCTCCCCCGGCTCGATGAACAGCTCCCCGGGCGCGAGCACCGGGCGCTCGCGGTCGTGACGGCGCTGCTCGTAGCGCGCCCCGATCTCCTGCCAGGAGCGTTCCAGCGTGCCCGGCAGCGCCGCATCGTGCACCACCACGGCGTCGGCGGGCAGGTACTCGGGTAGGGTCGCGGTGGCGTCGAAGAACAGTGGCTGATAGAACTCCACCCCCGCCGGCGCCAGCCCTTCGCTCACGCCGCGATAGATCGCGGTCTTGTTGGGGTCGCCCTCGAAGCGCGTGCGGAAGCGGCGGCGGAAATCACGCACCGCCCCGGCATCGAGCGGCACTTCCCGCGCCGGCAGCAGCCGCACGCCGGCGAGCGTCTCGAGCGAACGCTGTGTGTCGGGATCGAAGCCGCGGATGGCCTCGATCTGCTCGTCGAACAGATCGATGCGCAGCGGCGCCTCGCTGCCCATCGGGAACACGTCGAGGAGCGAGCCGCGCACCGCGAACTCCCCCGGGCTCACCACCTGACTCACGCTCGCGTAGCCGGCTTCCACCAGGCGCTGGCGGAACGGCTCGATGGCGAGCGGCTGCCCGGGCGCGAGCTCGAAGGCGCGGCCCTGCACGTAACCGCGCGGCGGCAGGCGCTGCAGCAGCGTGTCGGCCGTCACGATCAGGCAGCCGGCGCGCACCCGCGGCAGCTCGTAGAGCGTCCGCAGCCGCTCGGAGGTGATGTCGGGATGTGGCGAGAACAGGTCGTAGGGCAGCACCTCCCAGTCGGGCAGGCGCAGCAGCGGCAGCTCGCCGCCGGCGAAGAAGCCGAGCTCGGCGGCCAGCTGCTCGAGCTCGCGCGCCCCCGCGACGATGACCACGTAGAGGCGCGGATCGGCGCGCGCGGCCTCGGCGAGCGCGAGCGCCGCCGCGCTGCCGTACAGCTGGTGCCAGCACAGGTGCGGGAGCGCCGCGGTCGGGACCGGGGGGTTCAGCAGGCGGGACATCGAGGGCGGTCGGGGCGCAAAAGACGCCAGCTTACCGCAAGGCGCGCCGCCGCGGGCGGCGGCGATTCAGGCGCCGACCGGACCCTCGCTCACGTGCAGGCGGTTCGCGAGCGGCACGCAGAAGATCTGGATCGGGTGCGAGCGGCCGCGCAGCTGCAGCGGCGGCAGCGGCGTCGCCCCGACGTCGAAGCCGCTCGCGTCGAGGGAATCCTTGAAGCTGCTCGAGAACAGAATCTCGCCGGCACGGGCGCGCTGACAGAGCCGCGAAGCGATGTTCACCGTGTCGCCGATGATGGTGTAGCTCATGTAGGACGAGGAGCCGATGTTGCCGGCAACCACGTCACCCTCGTTGATGCCGATGCCGAGCCCGGCCTCGACGTGATAGCGCTCGCGCCACGAGCCGGCCAGGCCGGCGAAGCTGTCGAGCATCTCGCGCGCGGCGCGCACGGCGCGCTGCGGGCTGTCGGGCTGGGCGAGCGGTACGCCGAAGCCGAGCATCAGGCAGTCGCCCGCCATGTGGAACACCGTGCCCTCGTGGCGGAAGGTGATCTCGGTGAGCAGCGAGAAGAACTCGTTGAGCAGCGGCACCACGTGGTGCGGGGCGAGCTGCTCGGAGATGCTGGTGAAGCCGCGCAGGTCGGCGAACAGCACCACCGCGTGGGTGCGCAGCTCGGTGGTGGCGAGCAGCGTGTCGCGCAGCTGCGAGTCCTCGAGGATCTTGTCGGCGACGCGTGGCGACACGTAGCGGCGGAACGTCTGGCGCAGCACTTCTTCGCGTCGGCGGATCTCGGCTTCGAGCTGCGCCGCGGCCATCTTGCTGTGGGCTTTCCCGGCACGTACCAGGGCCTCGATCTGGGCCCGGAGAGGCTCGTCCGCCGACACGGTATCCCCGTCGTTATGGTGTTGGGACAGAGACTACCACCGGCGCGTGCCGGCGTGCCAGCCGCGCGGCGCAGCGGGCCAGCGTCCGTGCCGCCCGGGAGGAGCCGCCGGCGAGGCCGGCCGGCGCGGCGCGCGCTTTAAGCGCCCGTGGCTACCGCGTCGATCACGCGGTCGCGCTCGAAGAACACCGAGAAGCCGTGGTAGTCCCAGCGGGTGATCGGCGGCTGGTGGGATGAGCCGCCGCCGACCGCCGCATGGCGCGTGACCGGCGCGCCGAACTGCTTTTCAACTTCGTCCATGGTCAGTCCGCGCTTCGGCACGGGGGTGGGCGACTGACGCACCTGAACCTGGTCGTCGACGACGATGGTCTCGGCCGCCGCCGTGCCGGCGACCGCGCAGGCGCACAGCAGCGCCGCGAGAATTCGTGTCTGCATGCGATGCTCCTCCCGATCGCCGCCGACTATAACACCGGGTGGAATCTGTCAAAGCCGCGCCGCCGCGCCGGCCGCGGCAATCTGTGACGCACGTCCGGAAAACGGCCATCTGTGGTTAAATCGCCACGATGTTTCATCCGCTGTCGGTCTACGTGGGCCTGCGCTACGTGCGGGCGCGCTCCCACAAGTTCTTCGTGTCGTTCATCACCTGGGCGTCGCTGGCGGGGGTGTGCGTCGGGGTGGCGGCGCTCATCGTCATCCTCTCGGTGATGAATGGTTTCGAGAGCGAGCTGCGCGAGCGGCTGCTGTCACTCAGCGCCGATGTGCGGGTGGTACCGGCGGCAGCGGCGGGCGGGCCGGTGCGCCAGCCGACCGCGGCCGAGTGGCAGCAGGCCGCGAGCCGCGTGCGCGGCGTCGCCGGCGTGGCGGACGTCGCGCCCTACGTGGAGCTGCAGGCGCTCGCGGTACGCGAGCCGGAGATGCTGCCGGTGCTGCTGCGCGGCGTCGATCCGCGGTCCGCGGCCACCGTGACCGAAATCGGCCGGGCGATCACCCAGGGGCGTCTCGCCGCGCTCACCGCGGGCTCGCAACGCGTCATCGTCGGCGCGGTGATCGCCGAGCGCCTCGGGCTCGAGCCGGGGGATGCGCTCACGCTGCTCGTGCCCACCATGAGCGCCAACGGCACGCCCGAGCCGAAGCTGCGCGAGTTCACCGTGGCGGGAGTGTTCGAGGTGGGACTGCAGGACCACGACGCCACGCTCATCTTCGCGCACCTCGACGACGTGCGCGCGCTCGTCCCGCAGGGGGCCGCCGACGAGGGGCTGCGCATCCGCGTGCGCGACCCGCTGGCGGCGGCGGCGGTGGCGGCGCGGCTGCGCGCGGCGCTCACCGGGGGCTTCGAGGTGCGCGACTGGACCCAGGACAACGCCGACTACTTCCGCGCGATCCGCATCGAGAAGACCATGATGTCGCTCATCCTGCTGCTCATCGTGGCGGTCGCGGCATTCAACATCGTGGCGATGCTG
>DASSQU010000247.1:0-9688 GCA_035702325.1 Steroidobacteraceae bacterium | reverse complement strand
ACTGGCGCACGATTTCGCAGTACGGGCGGGGGTCATCGACCTCGTCGCGGAACCGCGCCGTGCCCAGTGACTTGACCAGCACCTTGATGCGCGCCTTGTGGATGTTGTCGCGCCGGCCGTGGCGGTTGTAGACGCGCAGGATCGCCTCGAGGTAGGCGAGCAGCTCCCCGAGCGGCAGGAACTCGCGGATCAGCTCGCCGATGATGGGCTGGCGTCCGAGACCGCCGCCCACCAGCACCGCGAAGCCGAGCTCGCCGGACGCATCGCGCCTGAGGTGCAGCCCGATGTCGTGCACCTCGGAAGCGGCGCGGTCCTCGGGCGAGCCGGTGATGGCGATCTTGAACTTGCGCGGCAGGTAGGTGAATTCCGGGTGGTGGGTGGCCCACTGCCGCACGACTTCGCAGTACGGGCGCGGGTCGTCGACCTCGTCGGGCGCGATGCCGGCGAGATGATCGGCGGTCACGTTGCGCACGCAGTTGCCGCTCGTCTGGATGGCGTGCATCTGCACGGCGGCGAGCTCGGCGAGGATGTCGGGCACGGCGGCGAGCGCCGGCCAGTTGAGCTGCAGGTTCTGGCGGGTGGTGAAATGGCCGTAGCCACGGTCGTAGCGGCGGGCGATCGCCGCGAGCGTGTAGAGCTGGCGCGAGCTCAGCAGCCCGTAGGGAATCGCGATGCGCAGCATCGGCGCGTGGCGCTGGATGTACAGCCCGTTGCGCAGCCGCAGCGGGCGGAACTGGTCCTCCGAGAGCTCGCCCGCAAGGTAGCGCCGCGTCTGATCGCGGAACTCCTCGACCCGCTGATCGACGAACGCCTGGTCGAGCTCGTCGTACCGGTACATGGCTGTCACGACTATAGGGGCCGCGGCGCACGGCGTCTCATACCCGGTGGTTGGGTGAGCCCCTTTCTGGGGTTATGAGCGTGTGCAACACTAGGCCCGCGCAGCGCGAGGAGGGGATGTGGCGGGACTTTATTTCGAGCAGCTCGAGCCGGGGCAGCGCTTCGAGCATCCGGTCCGGCGCACCGTGACCGAGACCGATAACCTGCTGTTCAGCGCGCTCACCATGAATCCGGCGGCGATCCATCTCGACGCCGAGTACTGCAAGGGGACGCCGTTCGGCGCGCGCATCGTCAACAGCGTCTTCACGCTGGGACTGCTGGTGGGTCTCTCGGTGTACGACACGACCTACGGGACGACCATCGGCAATCTCGGCTGGGACGAGGTGCGCTTCCCGCGGCCGGTGCTGATCGGCGATACGCTGCACGCGGTGAGCACCGTCGTGTCGAAGCGCCTCAGTGAGTCGCGCCAGGACTCGGGCATCGTGGTGTTCGAGCACCGCGCCTTCAATCAGCGCGACGAGGAGGTGGCGTCCTGCCGGCGCGCGGCGCTGATGCTGAAGAGGCCGGCTGCGTGAGCGAGGCGCGCGGCGCGGCGCTGCGCTCCTGGCTGTTCGTGCCCGGCGACAGCGCGCGCAAGCAGCACAGGGCGCTCGAGACGGACGCCGACGCGCTCATCCTCGATCTGGAGGACTCGGTCGATCCCGCGCAGCTGCCGGCCGCCCGTGCGCAGGTGAGCGAGCTGCTGCAGGCGCAGCCCGCCGGTGCGGGCCCGGAGTTGTGGGTGCGGATCAATGCGCCGTCGGGAGCGGCGTGGCGGGCGGATCTCGAAGCGGTATTCGGCCTGGCGCCCGCGCGCCGCGGCGGCGCTCCGGCCGGCGGCGCGCGCACGCCGGACGGGGTCGTGCTGCCGAAGGTGTCGGCGCCGGCCGAGATCGTCAGCGTCGCCGGGCACCTCGCGACGCTCGAGGCGCGCGGCGGCGCCGGGACGGGGGCCACACGGTTGCTCGTCATCGCCACCGAAACCCCGGCCGGAATGCTGGCGCTGCCCCAGTACCCGGCGGTGCTCGGCGGCTCGCGGGTGGCCATGACGCGCCTCGCGGGACTCACCTGGGGCGCGGAGGACCTCGGCGCGGCGCTCGGGGTGCTCGCCCGGCGTGACGCAGCCGGCGTGCTCGCCTTTTCGTTCCAGCTGGCGCGCAGCACCTGCCTGCTCGCCGCCGCGGCACTCGGCGTGCAGGCGATCGACGGCGTGCAGGTCGATTTCCGCGATGCCCGCGGCCTCGAGGCCGAGCTCGCGGCGGCGCGCCGCGACGGCTTTTCCGGCAAGCTCGCCATCCACCCGGACCAGATCGGCGCGATCAACGCGGCCTTCACGCCCACCGAGGCCGAGCGCGAGCACGCGCGGCGGGTGGTGGCCGCGTTCGATGCAGCCGGGACGGCCGGCGTCGCGAGTCTCGACGGACGGATGATCGATCGCCCGCACCTCACGCAGGCGCAGCGGGTGCTGGCCGCGCCCGCCGCGGGAGCCAAGCGCGGCAGCGCCTGACTAGCGCGTCACCCCGAGCGCCAGCAGATCCTCGGGCGTGTCGAGATTGAACGCCGCGGAGGGGATCGACACCCGCACCACGCGGTCGGCGCTGCGCCGGATGAGCGTCTGCGCTCCGGCATCGCCGCGCAACGCGGCGAGCTCGGCGAAGTAGCTGCGCGGGAAGATCGCCGGCGCTCCGGTCGTGCCCGCGTAGCGCGCCGCGACGATGCATTGCCTCTGGCGCCGCCAGCTGCCGGCGAGGCGCTTCAGGTCTTCGGCGCTCACCGTGGCCTGGTCGGCCAGCATGAGCAGCGCGCCGGTGCACGCAGCCGGCAGCCGTGCGACTCCCGCACGGATCGAGCTGGCGAGCCCCTCGCGCCACTGATGGTTGATCACCACCGAGCCGGCGGCATGCTTGAGGAGCGGGGCGAGCTCGGCCGCCCCCGCGCCGAGCACGACGAGCAGCGCGTTGCCGGTCACCTCGGCGGCGCGCGTCACGACGGTATGCAGCAGGGGGCGCCCCTGGATGCGCACCAGCTGTTTCGGCGAGCCGAAGCGGGTCGAGGCACCGGCGGCGAGGACGATGGCGTACAGGCCGTCGCCGGCCTTGCCGCGGCTGTCGGCGGCGATCATGGCGCGAGCTCGAGGTCCGCGGGCAGCAGGGTGCGCAGCTGCGCAAAGCGGGCACGCTCGCCGAGTATCGCCTCGGCATCGAGAGCGCCGACGGCGCGCCAGTCGCGGGTGCCGTAATGCGCACCGAGCAGCGCCTCGATCGCATCGCGCCGCGCATTCCAGGCACCGGCGACATAATGCGCCAGCTCGCGCCAGCCGCGGCGGGGAGCATCCGACACCGCGGCGAGCTGCTCGAGTGCCGCGGTGCTCGTGCCGGGCGCGGCGAGCAGCGCTTCGAGAGCGCGCCGCTCGCGCGAGCCCGCGGGCAGCCGCGTGCACAGAGCCGCGAGCCGCCGGTCACGCTCGGCGAAGGCCCCGAGCGCTGCGTGCAGGTAGTCCGTGCAGGCAGCCGCGAAGGCGCCGGGCGACGCCTCGCCGCCGCTCGCCGCGGAGTCGGCGCGCGCCGCCGCCTTCGCACAGGCGTTGACGACGGCCACGACGCGCGCTCGCTCGCTCGAGAGCTGACCGCGGATGAGCTCGGTCTCGTTCATGGGACTGAGTCGAGAGGAGACTTGAAATAATTGACTTAAGTTATTGATTCGTAACTTCCGACAGCTTTCGCCGCCGGTGGCGAGGCGGCACTGCGGCTGGCCGGTGCGCGGTGCAGGAAGGCATGGATCTCGGCCACGATCGCCAGCGCCAGCGATTCGGGCGCGCGGCCGCCGAGGGGCAGGCCGATGGGGGCATGCAGCCGCGGGCGCAGGCCCGCCGCCTCCGCGGCGAGCTCGGCGAGCAGCTTCTCGCGGCGGGCCACCGGCCCGAGGAGGCCGACGTAAGGGATCGGCGCCGCGGCGAGTGCACGCAGGTAGGCGAGATCGGAGCGCAGGTGATGGCTCATCACCACCACCGCATCGTAGCCATCGAGCCGGATCTCGGCTGCCAGCGCATCGGCGGCCGGGAGCGCAATCACCCGCTCCGCCGAGGGGAAGCGGTGCTTCACTGCGTAGGCGGGCCGGTGATCGGCGAGGGTGACTTTCCACCCGAGCCGGGCGGCGAGCTCGGCGACCGGGGCGGCGTCGGGACCTGCCCCGAGCAGCAGCACCCGCGGCGGCAACGCGAGCGGCAGCACGAAGAGCCGCCAGGCGGCGCGCTCGTCCTCGACCCACTCGGGCTCGCCGGACTCGCGCGCACGCGCGAGCGCCGACTGCACCGCCGGCGCGCGCAGCGGCGGGGGCGAGCCGGCAGCGGCGGGCAGGGCGAGACTGCCGGCGGCAGGGTCGCCGCGCGCGGATTCGACCACCACGCCGACGGCGGTCGGGGAGTGCGCAGCCTGCGCGTCCGCGAGGTGCGCGAGCGGTTGCCAGTCTTCCGCAGGCCCGACGCGCAGCAGCAGGATGTCCATGGCGCCCTCGCACCCGAGTCCGAGTCCCCACAGCAGGTCTTCCGGTCCTCGGGTGTCGTAGCTCACGATGCGTGGCGCGCCGCTCGCGATGACGCCGCGCGCGTGCTCGGCGAGATCGCCTTCGAGACAGCCGCCGGAGAGCAGGCCGGCGTATTCGCCGCCGGCGGCGACCAGCATGAGGGCACCGGGCTTGCGGTAGGTCGACCCGGCGACCCGCACCAGGACACCGAGCGCGACGGCGCGGCCGGCGGCGCGTTCCCGCTCGAACAGCGGCAGCAGGGGGCCGAGGGATGCTTCCACGGTGGGGCGATTATGCCAGCCTCTTGCCCGCACCGGGTCGGGCAGGCTTAAATTACACACATGGTTAATAAATCCACCGCCGCGCCGCGCGAGCTCGCCCCGGGAATCCCCCGCAGGCGCCGCGGTCCGGGCCGTCCGCCGGCGGCCGCCGCGGGCAACGTGCGCGAGCGCCTGCTGGAAGCGGCGCGCGAGCTGTTCCTGCGCTACGGCTACCGCGGCGTCTCGAGCCGCCAGATCGGGGCAGCCGCGGGCGTCAACTTCGCCATGATCCGCTACTACTTCGGCGGCAAGCCGGGACTGTACCGCGAGATCCTGCAGGGGGCGCTCGATCCGCAGCTCGCGCGGCTGCTCGCCGGCGAGGGCGACGGCGAGGCGCCAGGGCTCGCGCAGCTGCTCGCCAACGTGGCGCAGCTGTGGGCCGCAAATCCGTGGATCGCCGGCTTCGTGGTGCGCGAGGTGCTCACGCCCGGCGGTCCGATGCGCACCATGTTCCTGCGCGACTTTCCGGGGCGGCTGGTGCCGCTGCTCGAGCGACGGCTGGCTGCCGACATCGCCGGCGGCCGGCTGCGCGGCACACTCGATGCGAAGCTGCTGGTGCTGTCGGTGCTCAGCCTGGCGATCTTCCCGTTCCTCGCCTATCCGCTCACCAGCCGGCTGTTCGGCGTACGCAACGACGCCGAGTTCCTCGAGCGCTTCCTCGAGCACACCCGGCAGTTGCTGGCGCACGGAGTGACGGCCGGCGGCGCGCCGTTGCACCCACCGGGCAGCCTTCAGTAGAGTCGTGCAGCCTCCCTCGCATTCGAGCCATTCCGCTGAGATCCCCTCGATGAGCAAACCCGCTCCCTGGGTGGTGCACAAGTTCGGCGGGTCGAGCGTCGCGGATGCCGGCTGCTTCGAGAAGGTCGCGACCATCGTCGAGGGCCTGCCGGCGCCGCGCCTCGGCATCGTGCTGTCGGCGTGCCGCGGCGTGACGGACGCGCTGCTGCGGCTCGTGACCCTCGCCGAGCGGCAGGACCAGGCCTACCGCGGCGAGCTCGCGGCGCTGCGGACGCGCCATGGCGGCATCGCCGCGCAACTGCTCAGCCCCGAGTCGGCCGAGGCGTACCTCGCCGGGCTCGACCGGCACCTTCTCGACCTGGAGGGCATCCTGCACTCGGTCGAGCTCACGCGCGCCGCGGGGCGCAACGTCACCGACGTGGTCTCCGGTTACGGCGAATTGTGGTCGACGCAGCTGTTCAAGCGTTACCTCGAGGAGCGCGGCCGGCGCGCGGCGCCGGTGGTGTGGCTCGATGCGCGGCGCGTGGTGATCGTCGACTGGGGCTCGTTCGGGCCGAGCGTGCAGTGGGCCGAGTCGCGCGCCAATCTCGCCGCGCTGGTGCCGGCCGGCTTCGCCGGCACGCTGGTCATCACCGGCTTCGTCGCCACCGACAAGCGCGGGGTGCAGACCACTCTCGGCCGCAACGGCAGCGACTTCACCGCCTCGATCTTCGGCGCGCTGCTCGGCGCCGCCGAGATCCACATCTGGACCGACGTCGACGGGGTGCTGTCGGCCGATCCGCGCCGCGTGCCCGACGCCACGGTCATCGATTCGCTCTCCTACAACGAGGCGATGGAGCTCGCCTACTTCGGCGCCAAGGTGATCCACCCGCAGACCATGGGACCGGCGGTCGGCGATGCCATTCCGATCTGGATCCGCAACACCTTCGCGCCGCACAAGACCGGCACCCTGATCTGCGCGCAGCCCGCTTCGGCGCTGCCCGTCAAGGGCATCACCAGCATCGAGCGCGTGGCGCTCATCAACCTCGAGGGCACCGGCATGATCGGCGTGCCGGGAACGGCGCACCGCCTGTTCGGGGCGCTGCGCGAGGAGGGCATCTCGGTCATCCTCATCTCGCAGGGCAGCTCCGAGCACTCGATCTGCTGCGCGATCCCGCAGGAGCAGGCCGAGCGCGCGGCGGCGGTGACGCGCCGCGCCTTCGAGCGCGAGCTCGCCGAGGGTCAGGTGCAGAGCGTCGACATCGATCCGGACCTGGCGATCCTCGCGGTGGTCGGCGACGGCATGGCCGGCACCCCGGGCATCGCCGCCAAGGTGTTCGGCGCGCTCGGCACCACCGGCGTCAACGTGCGCGCCATCGCCCAGGGGGCTTCCGAGCGCAACATCTCCGCGGTGGTCGACGGCCGCAGCGCCACGCGCGCGCTGCGCGCGGTGCACGCCGGGCTGTACCTCTCCCCGCACACGCTCTCGATCGGGGTGATCGGGCCGGGATCGGTGGGGCGCGTATTCCTCGACCAGCTCGCCTCGCAGAGCGCGCGGCTGCGCGAGCAGTTCCGGCTCGACCTGCGGCTGCGCGGCGTGCTCGGCAGCCAGCGCATGCTGCTCACCGAGGCCGGCTTCGCCGCGCAGGAGTGGCGTGCCGGGTACGAGCGCCGCGGCGGCGTCGCCGACGTCGAGCGCTTCCTCGAGCACGTGCGCGTCGACTACCTGCCGCACACCGTGCTGGTGGACTGCACCGCGAGCGCCGCCATCGCCGGCCGCTACGCCGACTGGCTGGCCGCCGGCATCCACGTGGTGACGCCGAACAAGCACGCCAACAGCGGCGCACTCGCCTACTATCACCGCGTGCAGCAGGCGCGCCGCGCCGGCGCCTCGCCCTACCTCTACGAGGCGACGGTGGGTGCCGGGCTGCCGGTGGTGCACACGCTGCGCGATCTGCGCGAGACCGGCGACGAGGTGCGCAGCATCGAGGGCATCCTCTCCGGCACGCTCGCCTACCTGTTCAACGTCTACGACGGGCGCAAGAGCTTCTCCGACATCGTGCGCGAGGCGCGGCAGCGCGGCTACACCGAACCCGACCCGCGCGAGGATCTGTCGGGCATGGACGTGGCGCGCAAGCTCATCATCCTCGGGCGCGAGATCGGACTCGAGCTGGAGCTCGCCGACGTCGCGGTGGAGAGCCTGGTGCCCGCCGAGCTGCGCGGCGGCTCGATCGAGGAGTTCATGGAGCGGCTGCCGCGCTACGACGACCTCATGCGCCAGCGCTTCGAGGCCGCGCGCGCCCGCGACCAGGTGCTGCGCTACGTCGGGCGGCTGACCGCGGCCGGGGAAGCGAGCGTCGGCCTGATCGAGCTGCCGCGCAGCCACGCCTTCGCCAACATCGCGCTCACCGACAACGTGGTGCGCTTCGCGACGCGCCGCTACTGCGACAACCCGCTGATCGTGCAGGGCCCGGGGGCCGGGCCCGAGGTCACGGCCGGCGGGGTGTTCGCCGACCTGCTGCGCCTCGCGGCGTACCTGGGCGCGCGGCTGTGAGCGACGCCGCGACGAGCGGGCAGCGCGCCGTCGCCTTCGCCCCGGCTTCGGTCGGCAACGTCGCGATCGGCTTCGACATCCTGGGATTCGCGGTGGACGCGCTCGGCGACCGGGTGAGCGTGACGCGCCGCGCCGCGCCCGGGGTCGAGATCGGCGCGGTACGCGGCGGCGCAGGAGAGCTGCCGCGCGAGCCGCGCGCCAACACCGCGGGCCGCGCGCTGCTCGCCATGCAGGAGGCGCTGGCGCTCGATTTCGGCTTCGTGCTCGAGATCGACAAGGGCATTCCGCTCGGCTCGGGACTCGGCGGCTCGGCCGCCTCGGCGGTGGCGGCGGTGGTGGCCGCCAACGCGCTGCTGCCGGCGCCCTGCAGCCGGCTGCAGCTGCTGAAATTCGCGCTGGCCGGCGAGGCGGTCGCGAGCGGGGCGCGGCACGTGGACAACGTCGCGCCGTCGCTCTACGGCGGCCTGGTGCTCACCGTCGGCATCGACGAGCCGCGGGTGAAGCGCATCCCGGTGCCGGCCGGCATCCGCGCCGCGATCGTGCATCCGCACATGTTCCTCGCGACCGCCCAGGCGCGCGCCATCCTCAAGGGCAGCGTCCAGCTCGCGGACTTCGTCTGGCAGACCGCCAACCTCGCGGGCTTCATCTCCGGCTGCTACACCGACGACCTCGACATGATCCGCGCCTCGTTCGAGGACGTGGTGATCGAGCCGCAGCGCGAGGCGCTGATCCCCGGCTTCCGCGCCGTGCGCCGCGCCGCCATGGCCGCCGGGGCGCTCGGCTGCTCGATCTCGGGGGCGGGGCCGGCGATGTTTGCCTGGGCAGCCGCCGAAAGCGCCGCCGCGGTGCTCGCCGCCATGCGCGGGGAGTTCGAGCGGCACCGTCTCGCGACCGACGGCTGGATCGTCGGGCTGCAGGGCACGGGCGCGCGGGTGATCGGGTGAGCGGCCGGCCGGCCGGGCCCTTCGCCTTCGCCAGCTCGCGCGACGGCGCCGTCAGGGCCGGATTCAGCGAGGCGCTCACCCAGGGGCTCGCCCCCGACGGCGGCCTCTACGTGCCGGTCCGCTGGCCGACGCTCGGCTGCGCCGACTTCGACGGCGCCGCGAGCCTGCCGCAGCTCGCCGTGCCGCTGCTCGCGCCGTTCCTCGAGCACGACCGCCTCGGGCCCGAGCTCGCCGCGATCGGCCGCGAGGCCTTCGACTTTCCCGCGCCGCTCGTGCCGCTCGGCTCCGCGGGGCGGCTGTCGGTGCTCGAGCTGTTCCACGGACCCACGGCCGCGTTCAAGGACTTCGGCGCCCGCTTCCTCGCCGCCTGCTTCGCGCGGCTGCGCGCGCCCACGCCCCGCCCGCTCACCATCCTGGTGGCAACCTCGGGCGACACCGGGGGCGCGGTGGCCGCGGCCTTCCACGGGCGTGCGGGCGTGCAGGTGGCGGTGCTCTTTCCCCGGGGACTGGTCTCCCCGACCCAGGAGCGCCAGCTCACCTGCTGGGGAGGCAACGTCAGCTCGCTCGCGGTGCGCGGCACCTTCGACGACTGCCAGCAGCTGGTAAAGCAGGCGTTCCTCGACCCGCGGCTGCGCGCCCGCAGCGCGCTCTCCTCGGCCAACAGCATCAACCTCGGCCGGCTCCTGCCGCAGACCGTCTACTACGCGGCCGCGAGCCTCGCGATCTGGCGCCGGCACGGCGAGCCGGCCTCGTTC
>DASSQU010000246.1:0-2164 GCA_035702325.1 Steroidobacteraceae bacterium | reverse complement strand
GGCGAGCACGAGCAGCGCCCCGAACAGGGCGCCGCCGCCGGCCGCGGTGAGCGTCAGGCGCAGCGCGAGCGCTCCGGCTGGGGTGCGTTGCATGGCGGTAGGACCCTAGACGAGCACGACGTCGTACTGATCGACGCCGTAGAGCGCCTCGACCTGCAGGCGGATCGGCCGGCTCACCTGCGTCTCGAGCTCCGCCAGCGTGGCGGACTCCTCGTCGAGGAGGCGGTCCACGACGTCCTGATGAGCCAGTATCAGCAGCTCGCGGCTGGCAAACTGTCGGCTCTGTCGCACAATCTCCCTAAATATCTCGTTGCACACGGTTTCCGGGGTGCGCACGAAACCCCGGCCCTCGCAGCTGGGACACGCGTCGCACAGCAGATGTTCCAGGCTCTCGCGGGTGCGCTTGCGGGTCATCTCCACCAGCCCGAGCGGCGAGAGGCTGACGATGTGGGTCTGGGCACGGTCGCCGGCGAGCGCGCGCTCGAGTGCCGCGAGCACCGCGCGCCGGTGCGGCTCGTCGCGCATGTCGATGAAGTCGATGATGATGATGCCGCCGAGGTTACGCAGCCGCAGCTGCCGTGCGATGCTCACCGCGGCCTCGAGGTTGGTGCGGAAGATCGTCTCCTCGAGATTGCGATGCCCGACGTAGGCGCCGGTGTTCACGTCGATGGTGGTCATCGCCTCGGTCTGATCTATGACCAGGTGGCCGCCGGACTTCAGCGGCACCTTGCGGTCGAGCGCCCGGCCGATCTCCTCCTCGACCCCGTTGAGGTCGAAGATGGGGCGCGGCCCGGCGTACAGCTCGATGAGCGCGGCGGCGGCGGGTGCGAAGGTGCCGGCGAACTCGATCATGGCGGCGTGCTCGCGCGGGGAGTCGACCAGCACGCGGCTGACGCCGCGCGACAGCTCGTCGCGCAGCACGCGCAGCGCGAGCGGCAGGTCCTCGTGGACCACGGTGCCGGGCGCGGCCTGGGCGGCGCGCGTGCGGACGTGCTCCCAGAGCCGCCCGAGATAGTCCATGTCCTCGCGCAGGCTCGCCTCCGCGACTCCCTGGGCGGCGGTGCGCACGATGTACCCGCCGGCGGCGTTGGCGCCGACCACCCCGGCGAACGCCGCCTTGAGGCGCGCACGCTCGGCCTCGTCCTCGATGCGCGCGGAGACGCCGACGCCCTCGCCGCGCGGCAGGTAGACCAGGTAGCGCGAGGGCAGCGCGACGAAAGTGGTCAGGCGCGCCCCCTTGGTGCCGATCGGGTCCTTGATGACCTGCACCAGCAGGTCGTCGCCGGCATTGAGCAGGCGGCGGATGTCCTCGGGCGGTGCCGCGGCTGCCGCCGCGCCGGCGAGCGTATCGTCGGCGGGTGCGCTGGCGATATCGGCGGCGTGCAGGAAGGCGGTGCGCTCGAGCCCGATCTCGACGAACGCCGCCTGCATGCCCGGCAGCACGCGCGACACCCGGCCCTTGTAGAGATTGCTCACCAGGCCGCGCCGGCTGGTGCGCTCGATGTGGATCTCCTGCACCACGCCGTTCTCGAGGATTGCCGCGCGCGTCTCGCGCGGCGCCACGTTGATCAGGATCTCGGTACTCAAGCGGCGCCTCCGGCGGGCGGCGGCCACAGGGCTACGCCGGCGGCGCTCAGCAGCTCGGCGGTCTCGCACAGCGGCAGGCCCATGACTCCGGAGTAGCTGCCGGCGAGGTGCGCGACGAAGACCGCGCCCCGGCCCTGGATCGCATAGCCGCCCGCCTTGTCGCGCGGCTCGCCGCTCTCCCAGTAGGCGGCACATTCCGCGGGCGTCACCGGCCGCAGCGTGACTTCGCTAGCGCTCACGCGAAACTCGATGCCGGCGGCGGTGGCGAGCGCCACCGCGGTGAGCACCCGGTGGGTGCGCCCCGAGAGCCGCGTCAGCATGGCGATCCCGTCGGCGCGGTCGCGCGGCTTGGCGCAGATCGTGTCATCGAGCACTACGGTGGTGTCGGCGGCCAGCACGGGAAGCTCCATGCCGCGGCTGCGCACCGCGTGCGCCTTGGCGCAGGCCAGGCGCACCACGTAGCCGGCGGCCCCCTCCCCGGGCATCACCGCCTCGTCGATCCCGGCGGCACGCACCACGTGGGGCACGCCGATCTGCGCCAGCAGTTGCCGGCGGCGCGGCGACCTGGATGCGAGGC
>DASSQU010000245.1:0-2156 GCA_035702325.1 Steroidobacteraceae bacterium | reverse complement strand
GGACGCGCGGACGGCGGGGCTGTCTGCGGCATCTATCTAATGTATCGCTTTCACACGCCAGGCGCAGGACCACCATCCTCGCGCCGGCGCGGGCGAGACGGGCGGCAGCAGCGCCGGAAGCGCGGGGCAACGACGGGCAGGCCGCAGCATAAGTTACGATGGGCAACCGATGGACATTCCCATCCCGAGATCCGCCATCACCGGCCTGATCCTTGCGGGAGGCCGCGGCAGCCGCATGGGCGGCGCCGACAAGGGGCTGCAGGAATATCGCGGCACGACGCTCTCGCAATGGGCTCTCGCGCGCCTGCGTCCCCAGGTCGCGAGCGTCATGATCAACGCGAATCGCAATCTCGAGCGCTATCGAGCCATGGGAGTCGCGGTATTCGCCGACGCGCTGCCCGACTACCCCGGCCCGCTGGCGGGAATGCTGGCCGGGCTCGCGCACTGCGCGACGCCCTACCTGGTGACGGTGCCGTGCGACACGCCGAACTTCCCGCTCGACCTGGTTGAGCGGCTGGCCCAGGGCCTCGGCGAGAGCGACGCCGATCTCGCCACCGCCTGCACGCGCGAGGACGGCGAGCTGTTGCCGCAACCGGTCTTCTGCCTGATGAAAGCGGGACTGCGGGAAAGCCTGCACGCCTTCATCGCCAGCGGGCAGCGCAAAACCGGGCTGTGGGCACGCCAGCAGCGTCACGCCGAGGTGGTGTTCGCGAACCCCGCGGAATTCATCAACGTGAATACACTGCCCGAGCTCGAGCAGCTGCAACGGCCGTCCGGCTGAGCCGCGCCTTCAGGCGACCGGAGCGGCCGCGCTCTCGCGCCCGAGGATCTGGCCGCCGCCGAAGCTCGCCTGCGCCGGCGGCTTGCCGCCGCGCGTGACCCGCACCGCGCAGTACTTGACCTCGGCGATCTTGGCGACCGGATCGAGCGCGGAATTGGTGAGCTTGTTGATCGCCGCCTCGTAGAAGCAGAACGCTACGAATACCGAGCCGCGCGGCGAGTTCTCGTCGGCGCGCGCGTACAGGCTCACCGCACCGCGGCGCGACGCGATGGTGACGACCTCGCCGGGCCTGACGCCGAGCGCGGCAAGATCGAGCGGATTGAGCGAGGCCACCGGATCGGGCTCGAGCGCGTCGAGCACCCCCGAGCGGCGCGTCATGCTGCCGGTGTGCCAGTGCTCGAGCTGCCGCCCGGTGATCAGCACCAGCGGATATTCGCTGTCGGGACGCTCGTCGGCCGGAATGATGTCGGCCGGCACGAAGCGCCCGCGACCGGTCGGCGTCGGGAAGGATTCGGTGAACACCACCGACTGTCCCGGGTCGCCTTCCTTCTCGCACGGGTAAGTGACGCTGCTCTCGGCCTGCAGCCGCTGCCAGGTGATGCCGCCGATGCTCGGCATGGTGTGCCGCATTTCGTCGAACACCGCCGCCACCGCCGCCTCCCCGCTGCCGTAGTTCCACTCGAGGCCGAGCTGCTTGGCCATGTCGATGATGATCTCGAGGTCCTGGCGCGCCTTGCCGGGCGGGTTGAGCGCCTGGCGGCCGAGCTGCACGTAGCGATCGGTGTTGGTGAAGGTGCCGGTCTTCTCGGCGAACGAGGACGCCGGCAGGATGACATCGGCGAGGTAGGCAGTCTCGGTGAGGAAGATGTCCTGCACCACCAGCATCTCGAGCCTGGCGAGCGCCTCGCGGGCGTGATCGGCGTCCGGATCGCCCATCGCCGGGTTCTCGCCCATGATGTACATGCCCTTGACGTTGCCGGCGAGGATGTTCCTCACCACCTCGACCACCGTGAGTCCCACCTTGTCGTCGAGGCGTGTCGGATCGACGCCCCAGTGACGGGCGAAGCGGGCCCGGACCTGCGGATCGTCGACGCGCTGGTAGTCCGGATAGCTCATCGGGATCAGGCCCGCGTCGGAGGCACCCTGCACGTTGTTCTGCCCGCGCAGGGGGTGCAGCCCCGTGCCCGGCCGGCCGATCTGACCGGTCATCAGCGTAAGCGCGATCAGACAGCGGGCGTTGTCGGTGCCGTGCACGTGCTGGCTTATGCCCATGCCCCACAGGATCATCGATCCGGGGCTGGTCGCGTAGAGTCGCGCAACCTCCCGGATGGTGTCGGCGGGTATGCCGCAGATCGGCGCCATCAGCTCCGGGCTG
>DASSQU010000244.1:0-4964 GCA_035702325.1 Steroidobacteraceae bacterium | reverse complement strand
TGACCTGGGTATCAGCCCGAAAGAGCCTGGAGCATCGCGCATGGCCAAAGACATCGGACAGGAGCTCGACGCCATACTTGCCCACCACCGGGCCCGCGTGGAACAGGCGCGTAATGAAGCTGCCAGCAAGACCACGGTCGAGGAGAACTTCAGTCAAGCAGCCGCAGTCTGCCTGGCAAATGTGATTGCGCCTGCCCTCGAACACATGGCCCGGGCACTCAACGAGCGCGGGGTGGCTGCCAGAGTGCTGACTGACGGAGGCGATGTGCGGATTGAAATCCCTGTCAGCAGACACGCGCGCCTTGGCCAGGGCCTCGGGGGTTATCCGTACCTCCGGGCCGGGGCAGATCGTCAGCGCCGGCAGATTCACTTCGAGCAAAACGCTGCTGGTGGTCGTGGTGGTTCCGGGCTGGGCGATTACGCGATAGCCGAAGTCAACGCGGAGTTGGTCGAGACCAAGGTGATGGAGTTGGTACGCGAACTTTACGGACCCGCGTAGCTGAGTGATCCCTCCCCAGCGCCAGCCTCACGTTGCCTAGGACTGGCCTTGAAATAAGTTCAACGCGCGCCGCGGCCTCATTGTCACCGCCCCGTGCGGCGTGCACGCAAGCCGCGCGGGCGGCGTGATCCGTCTCACGGCCTGCGGCCGGCACCGACCGCAGAATTACGCACATGATGCAAATGGTCATCGGCGCCGCGGTCGGGTGCCTCATCGCTCAGGGCGTGCTCTATGCCGCCAGGCTGGTGGCCGGCCGGCTGCAATTCAATCCGGTCCGCACGCGGATGCGCACGCTGAGCTCGGCCGCGGGCCTCACGATCATCGGCGGGCTCGTCAGGTACGCGGGCGTCCTCGGAGTCATCGCCGCGCTGGTGACACTCGGCTTCTGGGGAGTCGGCGACTATCGGGCGGCCAGGTCGGCGCGCAGCGCCGAGGCGGCCGACACGTTCGACATCCCGCAACGGCCGCCACCGCCGGCCGCCGCGCGCGGGCCCCACGATGAGCTGGCGCATGCCGCGCCCGCGGCGGACATCCATGCCGCGGCAGCCCCGGCGAGCGGGCCGCACGACCCGTACGCCGATCCGGACTTCAGGGTGCGGCCGCGCCCGCACCGCCCGGGAAGCGGCGCGCGTGTCGAGGAGACTCTGTTGCGACGCTCGGAAGCCAAGGCGCGCAGCGAGCTGCTGAGCGAAACGCGGCTGCACGCCGACCGCTCACAGTACGACTGCGAGGCCTCCGATCGCGCCGCGCGGTACCTCAAGGCAGGTCTCGACGTGTGGGGCTTTGCCGCCTGGCAGTCGAAGTATTTTCCGGCGGCGAGCTACCGCGGTGCGACTCTGCCGGCCTGCAAGGACATCAAGCAAGTCGTCGATCCGGCGCGGGCCCAGTGGCAGTCGACGGTGGCGCAGCAGGATCAGCGCTGACCAGCAGCCTCGCTCCGCGCCGGCGCGCGGCGCACCTCCACCCTCCCATCGCCGGTGTGCAGCTCGAGCCGCACCGCACCAGCGCCTCGGAAGCCATGCCGCCCGCAGCCGCTGGCTGCGGCGTCCGGAAGCTCAAATAACGTAGTGACTCCTTTCCGGCGAGGTGCGGTACACGCGCGGCTGTTCCCCGCCAGCGCAGCATGGTAAACGTCCCCCGATGGCCGACGCATGGGGCGAGCGCATGCCGCGCTCGATGGGGCTGGTGAATTCGATCGCGGTGTCGATCGGCATCACCATCGGCAGCGGCATCTTCCGGGTTCCGGCGACCGTGGCGGCACTGCTGCCCGATCCGGGCTCGTTCATCGTCTGCTGGGTGCTCGGCGGAGTGATTGCGCTCTCCGGGGCACTCACCGTGGCGGAGCTCGCCGCCGCCCTGCCGCGCTCCGGCGGCATGTTCGCCTACCTGCTCGAGGCCTTCGGTCCGGTGCCGGCATTCCTGTTCGGCTGGGCGGAGCTCGCCGTCATCCGCGCCGCGGCGCTCGGCGCCATCGCCACGATCTTCGCCGAGTATCTCGGGTATTTCCGGCCGCTCACCGCGCCCGGGGTGCGCCACGTGGCCGCGCTGCTCATCGTGCTCGTCGGGCTGATGAACTACGTGGGAATCCGGCGGGCCGCCGCGATCCTGAGCCTCACCACCTACGCCAAGTACCTCGCCGTCCTGGCGCTCGGGCTCCTCGCCTGCAGTGCGAGCGGCGGCACGGCAGCGCATTTCACCCCGCTGTGGGCCGGGACGGTTTCGGTCTCGCTGCTGGCGACCGCGCTCATTCCCGTCATGTGGACCTACGACGGCTGGGCGGATCTGTCGCTGATCGGCGGGGAGGTCCGCAATCCGCAGCGCACGCTGCCGCTCGGCCTGATACTCGGGAGCGCGTGCGTCACGCTGGTGTACCTGGTCGTGAATCTCGGCTTCCTCTACGTGCTGCCGCTGCCGCAGATGGCCGGCGCGAAGCTCATCGCCGCCACGGTCGCCGGGCGCGTCCCGTTGCTCGCCGGGATCGGCGCCGGCGTGATCGCGGGCCTGGTGCTGGTCTCGACCTTCAGCGGCCTCAATGCCTCGCTCATGGTCGGGGCGCGGGTGTTCTTCGCCATGGGAGACCGGGGCCTGTTGTTCCGCACGGCGGCGCGCGTGTCGCCGCGCTTTCACAGCCCTTCGGTGGCGATCGGGGTGTGCACCGCGCTGGGAGTGGTCTACGTGCTGCAGAACGATTTCGCGCAGCTTGCCGACAAGTTCATCCTGGGGATCTGGCCGTTCTACGCCCTCACCGTGGCGGCGGTGCCGGTGCTGCGGCGGCGACGTCCCGAGCTGCCCCGTCCCTACCGGGTGTGGGGCTATCCGGTCGTGCCGGTGGTGTTTCTGCTGGCATCCGCCGGGATGGTGCTGAATGCCCTGGTGACCGACCCGGTCAACACCGGCATCACGCTCCTCATCATCGCGGCGGGGCTGCCGGTCTACTGGCTGCGCGCCCGGCTGGCCACCCGCGGCTAATTCATCAGCCGTTCGTTGCCCCGGAGCAGCCTACGGCGGCGATCCCCCGCACAATAGCGGCTCCCGGCGGATCGTCTGTCATCATGGCGGACACCGCCTGGGGGCGGAGCGAGCCGCAGGTGATGGACCCGACGACGACGAACCACGAGCCGAGTCGCCCGGCGCCTGCCGGCACGAATCGCCGGCTGCGGGTGCTGCTGCCGGTCGCGGCGGTGGCGCTGGCGGCCGCCGGCTGGTACCTGTGGCGCCAACACGCCGAAGAGAATCCCTTCGGGCCGCTCGTTCTGTCGGGGAACGTGGATGTCCACCAGGTCGAGCTCGCCTTCCGCGTGACCGGCCGGATCGTCGGCATGAGCGCGCAGGAGGGCGATGCGGTGCGGCCCGGTGACACTCTGGCGGAGCTCGATCCGGTGCCGTTCCGGCAGGACCTTGCGGCCGCCAGGGCCGACGTCGGGCAGGCGCAGGCTCAGTACGACAAGACCCGCCGCGGTTTTCGCTCCGAGGAGATCGCCCAGGCACGGGCCGCGGTCGAGCAGCGCGCGGCGGATCTCGGCAACGCACGGGTGACGCTCGAGCGGCAGCAGAACCTGGTTGCCGCCGGACTCGTCACCCATCAGCAGATCGACGATGCCGAGGCGCGGGTGCACGAGAGCGAAGCGCAGCTCGACGCCGCGCGCGCTCAGCTCAAACTGGAGGAGCGCGGCTCGCGCATCGAGGACATCGAGACGCAGCGTGCCTTGCTGGCCGCCGCGCAGGCGCGCCTCGAGCGGGCCGACACCGCGCTCTCCGACACCCGCCTCACCGCCCCGAGCGCCGGCATCATCTCGGTGCGCGCGCGCGAGCCGGGCGCCATGGTGCAGGCCGGTCAGACCGTGTACACGCTGACGCTCAGTCAGCCGGTATGGATCCGCGCCTACGTGCCCCAGCCGCGCCTCGGGCGGATCAAGCCCGGCATGGCCGTCAAGGTCGAGATCGACTCGATGCCCGGCCGGCAATACGACGCGACGGTCGGCTTCATCTCCCCGGACGCCGAGTTCACGCCGAAAACGGTGCAGACCGAACAGGTGCGCGACGATCTCGTGTACCGCATCCGCGTCATCGCCAACGACCCCGACAACGTGTTCCGTCAGGGCATGCCGGTGACGGTGCGGGTGCCTGCCGCGCGCCCGGCCGAGCTGGCGCGCAGCCGCTGAAGAGGCGTGCCGCGTGGACGCCCCCGCGCTTACCGCTGTCCGGGTGGCGGGCCTGCGCAAGGACTTCGGCGCGACCACCGCGCTCGCCGGCATCACCGCCGAGCTCCCGGCCGGGCGGATCCTCGGCCTGCTCGGGCCGGATGGCGCCGGCAAGACCACCCTGATCCGCCTGCTCGCGGGGCTGCTGGAGCCGAGCGCGGGCCACATCGAGGTGCTCGGGCACGCTGCCGGCGCGGCGGGCGGAGCCGTGCAGGCGCAGATCGGCTACATGCCGCAGCGCTTCGGGCTGTACGAGGATCTCTCGGTACTCGATAACCTCAACCTGTACGCTAACCTCCGCGCGCTCGCCCCGCCGACGCGCTCGCGGCGCTTCACCGAGTTGCTGAAGTTCACCGATCTCGCGTCCTTCACCGAGCGGCTCGCGGGCCGGCTGTCCGGCGGCATGAAGCAGAAGCTCGGGCTCGCGTGCGCGCTGCTCGGCTCGCCGCGCCTGCTGCTGCTCGATGAGCCGGGCGTCGGGGTCGATCCGCTGTCACGCCGCGAACTGTGGCGCATGGTGAGCGAGCTGGTAGCCGCCGGCGTCACGGTGCTGTGGTCGACCGCCTACCTCGAGGAGGCCGAGCGCTGCGCGCACATCTGGCTGCTCGATCGCGGACGGCTGCTCTTCGAGGGCGTGCCGGGGCAGCTGAGCGCACGCGTCGCGGGCCGCGTATTCCGCCGGCGGGTCGCCGCTGGCCGGGCGCGGCAGACCGCCGAAGAAGAGCTCGCTCGCGATGCGGTGCTGGACGCGGTGATCCAGGGCG
>DASSQU010000243.1:0-3079 GCA_035702325.1 Steroidobacteraceae bacterium | reverse complement strand
GAGCCCGGCAACCCGCTCGGCCTGCTGCAGGAGGCGATGCTGCTGGCCGAGCAGCTCGAGCCGCTGCTGAAGCGCATCCGCGTCGAAGGGGTCAAGACCGGGCGGGTCACGGCACTCGATCTTCCGGGACAGATCCAGCAGGCGCTCGCCATACGGCTCGTCTCCGAGACCGAGGCCGCGGCGCTGCGCGATTACGATCGCAAGACGATGGAGCTGATCCACGTCGATGATTTCGAGCCGCGCGAGCTCGGCACACAGACCGAGCCGCGGAACGCCGCGCAGGTGCGGCCCCACGTCGCATGAGCAGCCCGGCGCCGGCGGCCGCAGCGCCGCAGGCCGCGGCGGCCATGCCCGCACCGGCGCCGCCCGCGCCCGGCATCCGGCCCTGCGACAACTGCGGCGCGAGCGTACCGGGGCGCTACTGCGGCGCCTGCGGCCAGCGCCTCGAGCCGCCGATCCACTCGCTGTGGCATTTCCTGCGCGCCGCCGCCGAGGACCTGACGCACGCCGACTCGCGCCTGTGGCGCACCCTGGTCGCGCTGCTGCTGCAGCCGGGGTTTCTCACCCGCGAGTTCCTCGCCGGGCGGCGCGCCCGCTATCTGCCGCCGGTGCGGCTCTACCTGGTGCTGTCGGTGGCGTTCTTCCTCGCCGCCGCCGTGCGCCATCCGCAGGCCGAGATGCTGCAGCTGAGCACCGATCGCCCCGGAGCGGTGCAGGTGACGCCGCTCGGGGATGCAGTCGGTGGCGCGGCGATTGCGGGCGAGTCCGCCGCCGGGCGGGCGCGGCGCGAGTGCACGCTGTTCGCCGCCTGGGGGTTCTGGCCCGCGCGCCTCGCTCCCGCGGTGCGTGACGGCTGCATCCGGGCGCGGGCCGACAACGGCCGCTCGCTGCAGCAGGCGTTTCTCCACAACCTGCCGCGGGCCATGTTCCTGTTCCTGCCGCTGCTCGCGGCCCTCATGAAGCTCCTGTACCGGCGGCCGCGGCACTACTACGTCGAGCACCTGCTGCTGCTGGTGCACAACCACGCCCTGGTGTTCCTCGTCGTGATGCTCACCTGGGTCGTGGGGGCGTTGGTACCGCCCTTGGCCGCCTGGCTCGGCGTGCCGCTGTTTCTCTACCTGCTGTGGTACCTGTACCGCTCGCTGCGCGTCGCCTACGGGCAGGGACGCGCGCTCAGCGCAGCGAAGCTCCTGGTGCTGTCGTTCTTCTACCTGGTGTGCGGCTCGATGCTGGTCGCGCTTACCATGGTCTACAGCGCCCTCACACTCTAGGGAGGACTCACCATGCGTCTGTTGCTCATCGCCATGTTGCTCGCCGCCGCACCGCTCGCCGTCGCCCAGGAGCGCACCCCCTCGCCACCGGGCGCCGAGGTCTACATCATCAGCCCGAAAGACGGGGCGAAGGTGCACGGCCCGGTCGTGGTGCGGTTCGGCTTGAAGGGGATGGGCGTTGCGCCCGCCGGTGTCAAGTTCGAGAACAGCGGACATCACCACCTGCTGATCGACGCCGATCCGCCCGCAAACATGGGCGCACCGCTGCCGGCGACCGACAACATCCGGCACTTCGGCAAAGGCCAGACTGAGACCAGGCTCGAGCTGCCGCCCGGCAAGCACACGCTGCAGCTGCTGCTCGGTGACGCGAACCACGTGCCGCACGATCCGCCGGTGATCTCGAAGAAGATCACCATCACGGTCGAGAAGTGAGCGCGCTCCGCCACCGGGCCGGCGGAGGACCATGAGCCGCGCCGTGCTGCACGTCGACATGGACGCCTTCTATGCGTCCGTGGAGCAGCACGACGATCCGTCGCTCGCGGGCCTCCCGGTCATCGTCGGCTGGGCCGGCGGGCGCGGCGTGGTCGCGGCGGCGAGCTACGAGGTGCGTGCCTTCGGGGTGCGCTCGGCGATGCCGATGCGCACGGCGCTGCGGCTGTGCCCGCACGCCCGCTGCGTGCGCCCGCGCATGCAGCGCTACCAGGAGGTCTCGCTGATCGTGTTCGGCGTGTTCCGCGAGGTGACGCCGCTGGTGCAGGGGCTGTCACTCGACGAGGCATTCCTCGACGTGACCGCGAGCCAGGCGCTCTTCGGCGGCGCGGTGGAGATTGCCCGCCGCATCAAGGCGCGCATCCGCGAGCTCACCGGACTCACCTGCTCGGTCGGCGTCGCGCCCAACAAACTGGTCGCCAAGATCGCTTCGGACCTCATCAAGCCCGACGGCCTCACCGTGGTCGAGCCCGCCCGGGTGCGCGAGCTCCTCGATCCGCTCTCGGTGCGCCGCCTCCCCGGACTCGGCCGCAAGACCGGCGCGCGGGTCGAAGCCGCCGGGATCCGCACTCTCGCCGGGCTGCGCAGCGCACCGGATGCGGTGCTGTGGCCGCTCTTCGGCCGCCACACCCCGTGGGTGCGCCAGCGCGCCGCGGGCGTCGACGACCGGCCGGTGCGGCCCGATGTCGAGGAGAAATCCCTCAGCGCCGAGGACACCTTCGAGCACGATCTCGCCGACAGCCACGCGCTGCAGGCCGAGCTCGCGCGCCTGACGGAGCTCGCCGCGACCAGGCTGCGTGCCCGGCGGCTGGTGGCGGGCTGCATCGGCGTGAAGATCCGGCGCCACGACTTCCGCACCTTCACCCGCCAGCGTGCCGTGTCGCCCGCGACCGCCGCCGGGAGGGTGATCGCTGCGGTGGCAGCCCAGCTCCTGCAGCGCTGGCTCTCGACGCATGCCGGGGCGAAACTTCGGCTGCTCGGGGTGGTCCTCACAGAGCTGCAGCCCGCCTCCCAGCTCGGTCTGTTCGAGGATCCGCGCCGGGCGGCCCGTCTCGACGCCGCAGTGGACGAGGCGCGGGCGCGCTGCGGCGAGCGGGCGCTGCGGCCGGGTGACGCCATCGAGTAGCATCCTCCCCCATGTATCTGACCTTCTTCGGGCTGAACGAAAAACCGTTCGCGATCACGCCGGATCCGCGCTACCTGTACCTGAGCGAGCGCCATGCCGAGGCGCTCGCCCACCTGATGTACGGCATCAATGAGGCCGGCGGCTTCGTACAGCTCACCGGTGAAGTCGGCACCGGCAAGACCACCATCGTGCG
>DASSQU010000242.1:0-2869 GCA_035702325.1 Steroidobacteraceae bacterium | reverse complement strand
TGGCTATCATGTCGAGCGGGTGGTGCTGCGTGGCACTGATGACGCGCACGTCCACGCTCACCATCTTGTTGCCACCGAGCGGCATGACCTCGCGGTCTTCGATCACGTTCAGGAGCCGCGTCTGCAGCGCGATCGGCATGTCGCCGATCTCGTCGAGAAACAGCGTCCCGCCGTTGGCCTGCAGGATGCGTCCCATGCCCCCTTCGCGCGTTGCCCCGGTAAAAGCCCCCGGCTTGTGGCCGAACAGCTCGCTCTCGATCAGCGTCTCGGGAATCGCCGCGCAGTTGACGGTCACGAAGGGCTTGTCGGCGCGGTTGCTGGCGTTGTGGATGGCGCGCGCGCAATAGCCCTTGCCGGTGCCGGTCTCGCCGAGCAGCAACACCGAGATGTCGCGATCGACCACCCGCTGCAGCACTTCGACGTTGTGCCGCATGACCGGGTCGGAGGTATTCAGGCACTCGAGCGAGCCGTGGCCCGGTGCGCCCTGCGAGGCGCCGCCCGCCGCACCGGCGCCCGCGACCTGGGTACGGCGCGGCAGCGCTGCCGGGGCGTGCACGGTCGCGAACCAGCGCCGCTCGGCGAGCTTGGTGCTCAGCGGCTCGGGTGGAAAGGCGCTGCGCTCCGAGAGTCGCATGAGCGTCGCCAGGCTGGTGTCGAGGATGCGATCGATGCGCTGGCCGCACACCGACTCGTGGTCGCGATGCTCCAGCAGCGCGAGCGCGGCGCGGTTCGCGCCCCGCACCAGACCCTGCTCGTCGAACGCCAGCACCCCTTCGCCCGGAGTGCTCACGAATTCCGAGCAGCGGTGGAAGCGCACCACATGGTAGTCCTTGCAGGCGCTCAGCAGAGTGCGGTTCTCGACGTTCTGCGCCGCCATTTCCACCAGCGCCAGGGTGTGGCTCTGGGGATTGGAGGAGGCGCCGGAGATGTCGAGCGCCGCGAGCAGCTCCCCGCGCATGTCGAAGATCGGCGCCGCGGCGCAGGTGAGCGCGGTGTTCTGCGCCAGGAAATGGTCCATGCGGTGGATCACGACCGGGCGCCGCGCGGTGAGGCAGGTGCCCATGCCGTTGGTGCCCATCTCGCGCTCGCTCCAGGTCACCCCCTCGCGAAAGCCGCAGCGGCGCGCGGTGGCCGAGAAGCCGGTGTCGCCGATGTAGCTGAGGATCACCCCGTCGCGGTCGGTGAGCATGATGCTGAATTCGGAATGCTTGATGAGCCTGCCGAGGGCCTCCATCTCGATGCGCGCGATGGCGAGCAGCACGCCGAGGCGCTCGCGGCGCGCCTGCAGGTCCGCGGGCTCGACGCTGTGCGGACGGCGCGTCTCCTGCGGGTCGAGCGCGTAGTTGTTGAGGCAGCGGCTCCAGGAGCTGCGCACCACATCGGGGATCGGCGGCTCGGTCCCGTGCCGGCGGATCAGATTGCCGATGAGGTCGGCGTGACTATGAGCAGCGGACCGCACGCGCATCATGGCTCAAGGCTCCTCACAAGCATCGGGCCGCCCCCTAACCCCCGGGCTTGCAGCCGAACTTGCAGCTCGGACTGCCGTGGAAGTTGGCCCGTATGAATGCAAGGATGCGCCATAAATCGTCGGCCGTCTTCACCACCCCTCCCATGGGCGGCATCGGGGCCACGACATTCTCCTGGGCGGTACGGCTGTAGCCCTTGCTCTGCAGCACGACGCTGCCATAGGTGACCAGGCGGAACAGCGTGTCGTCGTCCCCGCCGTAGACCCAGATGTCGTTGGTGACCGGCGGACACATGCCCCCGCCCCCGGTGCCCCCGTGACAGCCGCTGCAGGCGTAGCTCATGAACAGCTTGTTGCCCTCGGCGGCGATGGATGCGTCGCTGTCCTTATAGGGGTTCTTCAGGCTCCCCTTGGCGGCGGAATCGGCGAGCTGGGCCGGGGTCTCGGCAGCGGGCGCAGCGGGAGCTCCCGCCGCCTTGCCGGACGCCGCCGACGGGCGCGCATAGAGCCACGACGACGAGGCCAGGGCGGCCAGGCACACGATCAGGATGGTTCTCAGCACGCCACGCCTTTCGCGGTTCAGCCGCTTTCCAGCAGCTTGATCACCCGTTCATCGCCCTTGGCCCGCGCGATCGACAGCGCCGTATCGCCCCGGTCCGACTGGGCCTTGGTGTTCGCGCCCGCGCGCACCAGCAGCTCCACCATCTCGGCACTGCCGTTGGCGGCGGCGATCATGAGCGCCGTGACGCCGCCGGTGTTGCGTGCGTTCACGTCGGCGCCCTTGTGGATCAGCGCGCGGGCGAGCGCCGGCGCGCGGTTGGCGGTGGCGAGCATCAGCGGCGTGTAGCCGCCCTCGCCGACCGCCCGACCCGGATTGGCGCCCACCTCGATCAGCGCCACGGCCGCATCGTTCTTGCCGTACTGGGCGGCGATGCCGAGCGGCGTGAGGTTCTGCGCGCTGGCGGCATTGGGATCGCCGCCGCGGGCCGCGAGCACCTTGACGTCGGCGGCATCGTCGTACTAGGCCGCAGTCATGAGCGGGGTCCAGCCGTCGCGGTCGCGCTGGTTGACGTTGGCGCCGTGATCGAGCAGCAGCTTGACCATGGCGGGGGAGCGCGCCATGAGCGCATGGTGCAGCGGCGTCTCGCCGAGCGCGTCCTGGGCGCCGATCGAGGCGTGCCTCTTCTCCAGCAGGTAGCTCACCCGCGCCTGGTCGTCGGCCATGACGGCATCGTTGAGCTCGGCGTTGACGCTGGCGCCGGCGGCCAGCCACTGGTCGAGCTGCGCGATGCTCACACTGGGCCCGGTCGCCGAGCGCGTGTGCGGCGGCGGCGGCGCATACGGCCCGTGCGCCGGCAGATCGCCGCTGATCAGGCAGGTATCGCACTTGACCAGCGGCACGTC
>DASSQU010000241.1:0-7257 GCA_035702325.1 Steroidobacteraceae bacterium | reverse complement strand
CCCGCCGATGACCAGCGGCGCCACGGCGACGGTCGAGTCCGGGCGCACGACGTAAGTGAACTGGCCCTCCGGTCCGCGCTCGAGCGCGAGCGCGGGGATAGTGAGCGCCTGGTGGCGGATCTCGCTCAGCACGCGCACGTTCACGAACTCGCCGGGCCACAGCCGGCGCTGCTTGTTCGGCAGCGTGGCCTTGACGCGGATGGTGCCGGTCGTCTGGTCGATCTGGTTGTCGATGAGCGCGACCGTGCCCCGGTCGAGCACCTGGCGGTCGTCGCGCGACAGCGCCGTCACCGGCACCGGCCCGCGCCGCAGGGCCGCGCTGAGCGCGCCGAAGGTCTCCTCCGGCAGGCTGAAGATGATCGAGATCGGCTCGAGCTGGGTCAGCACCACGATTCCGGTGGTGCCGGTCGCGTGCACGTTGTTGCCGGGGTCGACCAGGCGGATGCCGGTGCGGCCGTCGATCGGCGCGGTGATGCGCGTGTAGTCGAGCTGGGTGCGGGCGCTCGCGATGGCGGCCTCGTCGACCTTCACCTGCGCGGAGAGCTGCGCCACCAGCGCGCGCTGCGTGTCGACGGTCTGCTTGCTGGCGAGCTCCTCGGGCGCGAGCAGCTCATAGCGCGCCATGTCGCGCCCGGCGTTGGCGAGCAGCGCCCGGTCCTTGTCGCGCGTGGCGATCGCCTGATCGAGCGCCGCCCGGTAGGGCCGTGGGTCGATCTGGGCGAGCAGTGCGCCCTTTTTCACGTCCTCACCCTCGGTGAAGCCGATCTTCTCGATCTGACCGTCGACGCGCGCGGTGGCGGTCACGGTGTAGAACGCCTGCACGGTGCCGAGCCCCTCGAGATACAGGGGCACGTCGCGGCGCTCGGCCGTCGCGACGTCGACCGCGACCGCGGCGGGGGACCGCGGCGGCGGCGATCTCAGGACCGCGGACAGCCAGTGCCACGCGGCGAGCACGCCGACCAGCGCCACCGCGCCCGCGAGCGCAATCCGCAAGCGCCGGCCGGCGGGCGCAGTCACTGCGGCTGCTCCTGCTGCCAGCCGCCGCCGAGCGCCTGATAGAGCGACACCAGCGCCTGCAGGTGGGCGAACTTCGCCTGGGCCAGCGCATCCTGCGCGGTGAACAGCGCGGTTTCCGTATTGAGCAGGGTCAGCACGCCGATCGTCCCGGCGTGCAGCTGCGCCTGGGCGAATTGGTAGGCGCGCCGCGCCTGTCCGGTGGCCTCGCGCTGCCGGCTCACCTGCTCGCGCGTCTCGGTGACGCCCGCGAGGGCATCCTCGACGTTGGCGAGCGCCGAGATCACCGCCTTGTGGTAGCCGGCGAGCAGCTCGCGGTAGCGCGCGCGGGCGAAGGAGTACTGCCCGGCGAGCGCACCGCCCTGGAAGATCGGCTGCGTGAGGCCGGCGCCGATCGACCATACCCGGCTCGCGGGCATCAGCAGCGTGGCGAGCGCCGGGCTCTCATAGCCGCCATCCGCAGTGAGCGCGATGCTCGGCAGGAACGCGGCGCGCGCCGCCGCGATGTCGGCGTTGGCCGCGATGAGCCGGGCCTCGGCGGCCGCGACGTCGGGACGGCGTGTGAGGAGCTCGGACGGCAGGCCTGGCCGTACCTGCGGCTCCCCGAGGTCATCGAGGCCGCCGTGCGCCACGTCGAGCGCCTCGGGCGTGCTGCCGACGAGGATCGCGAGCGCATCGAGGCTTTGACGCAGCGCCGCGCGCAGCGGCGGAACCGAGGCGTCCACCGTCGCGACCACAGTCTCCTGCTGGGCCACATCGAGCGCGGTGCTGGTGCCGGCAGTCTGCTCGAGCTTCAGCCCGCGCAGCACCTCGCGGGCATTGGCGAGATTGGCGGCGGCGATGGCTAGCCGGTCCCGCAGCTCCAGCACCTGGAAGTAGGTGGTCGCCACCCCCGCCATCACCGCGAGCTCGACCGTGGTGCGGTCATAACGGCTCGCGCGCGCGGCGGCACTGGCCGCGGCGAACTGCGCGCGATTCCTGCCCCAGAAGTCGAGCTGGTAGCTCGCCGTGAGCAGCGGCGCGAAGTCGTTGCCGGTCGAGTAGCCTGCGCCGAGCAGCGGGCTGCGCGCACGCGTGGCCGTGGCGGTCGCCGCCACGGAGGGCAGCAGCGGCGCTCCGGCGCTGCGCCGCGCGGCATCCGCCTCCTGTACGCGCGCGATCGCCGCGCGCAGATCGTCGTTGGCGCGCTGCGCCTCGGCGACCAGGGAATCGAGATCCGGGGAGCCGAAGCCGCTCCACCAGTCGCTTGCCGGCCACTCGCGCGCGCCCGGCTCGCTCGCGCTCACCCACTGCGCGGGTGCCGCGATGTCGGGCTTGCGATAACGCGGCCCGAGGCTGCAGGCGACCAGGGCGAACGCCGCAGCCGCGGTGAGGCAGGCACGCGAACGCGGTTGCATTCCGGCGACAGTAATCCCGGCGGGGTTCCCCCCCGATGGGCGAATGATTAAAGTCCGTTAATCTCCTAGAGGGCGGCGAAATTGCGGGCTGCGGCCGTCCAGGCGGGCGCGCGGGCGAGCGCCCCGGGGACTTCCTCGGGCTTCTCCACCACCTGCCACATGGTGAGGTGACGCACATCCATGAAGCGTTCCTGCACCGCCTGCTCGAGCAGCGCGAGGAGTGGCGCGAAGAAGCCGCGGGTGTTCACCATCACGATGGGATTCAGGTAGAGCCCGAGACGCTTCAGCGTGATGGCCTCGAGCAGCTCCTCGAGCGTTCCCGAGCCGCCGGGCAGCGCAACCGCCGCCTGGCTCAGAGCCAGCATCATGTGCTTGCGCGTGCGCAGGTCCTCGACCAGCTGCAGGTCGGTGAGCCCCGGATGGCCCCATTCGAGCTCGGCCATGAAGCGCGGCAGAATGCCGATCACGCGGCCGCCGCGCCCGAGCGCGCCGTCGGCAAGCGCACCCATCGAGCCCGCGCCGCCGCCGCCGTAGATGATCCTGACGCCCGCTTCCGCGAGCACCTCGCCGAGGCGGCGCGCCGCAGCGCGGTAGTCGGGGTGAGCCGTGCGGCTCGAGGCGCAGTAGACGCACACCGTGCGCCCGCTCTCCGACCCGGCTGCCGAGCTCATCGATGCGCCTTCCGCTCCCCGCAAATGACCGGCCCTGATTATAGGACGGAGCAATCTGTTACATTTGGCCAACGAACAAGATCGTCGGACGCGACTCGTGGAGGAGCGCGTGAACACGAAACCGGGACGGCTCGGGTCCCGCGCACGGCGGGGCGCGCGCGGGGGATGGCGTGCCACGTGGGTCGCGGCGGGCGGGCTGGTGGGTGCGCCCGACGCACTGCCCGCGGACTCCCCGCAGGGCGGCGCGGGGAGCGACGCCAACGCGCTGCAGGAGGTCATCGTCTACGCACGGCGCCGGCCCGAGCCCATCACGGACACGCCGGTCGCGGTGAGCGTGCGCACGGGCGAGGAGCTGCGCGAGGCTTCCGCGGTGCTGCTCGATGACGTCGGACGCGACGTGCCGAACGTGCACCTGTACGCCTCGCCGCAATCGGTGTCGGCGCTCGACGTCACCATCCGCGGCCAGACGGTCAATCGCTCGGCGATCGTGTTCGATCCGGCGGTGGGCCTGTACGTCGACGGGGTCTACGTCGCCAACGGCCAGGGCGCCATGGCGACGCTCCTCGACCTCGACTCGGTGGAGATCCTGCGCGGCTCGCAGGGTACGCTCTTCGGCCGCGACAACACCGGCGGCTCGATCCTCATGTTCACGCATCGTCCGGATCCCGGCCGTCCGGAAGCCGAGCTCGCCGTCTCCGGCGGCGACTACGGGGAATTCATGGGGCGGGGCATCGTGAACCTGCCGGTTACGCAGGCCTTCGCGGTGCGCGTCGCCTACCAGGACAACTCGCGCCGGGGCTTCGGCTCGAGCGTCGCCACCGGGCAGGACAACCTCGAGAACCAGCACCGCTACCAGGCGCGCGTGGGTGCGCTGTGGCAGCCGGATGCCGCGACCGACGTGTATTTCACCTACGAGCGCTTCCAGGCGCGCGAGGCCGGCGCCATCCTGCACCCGCTCGCCGGCCCGCCGCCCGGCACGCTGGTCGCACAGATCGGTGCGGCGTTCGCGCAGGTACCGATTCCGGGACTGCCGACGGTGGCGTTCCCCGACAATCCCTACCAGACCGACGGCAGCTTTCCCTCGAGCGACACCGCCGAGACCGACAGCCTGCAGCTCACCGCGCACCACGTGCTCGCCAACGGGCTCGGCGTGAAGCTCATCCTCGGCTACCGCCATCTCGACGCGACCACCGCGCTCGACGTCGACGCCTCGACGCTGCCGCTCGCGGACTCGACGCTGCTCAACACCTCGAACCAGAAGAGCGCCGAGCTGCAGCTCGACGACCGGGCCTTCGGCGGGCGCCTCAGCTGGCTCGCGGGCCTGTACTGGTTCCGGGACAACGGCGGCGCACCCTCGGTGCAATCGCCCGCCTCGCCGCAGTTCCTGGCGGCCGTGAGCCAGTTCGACATGCTGACGGGGCAGAACCTCTCGCAGATCTTCAGCCCGTTGCCGGTGTACGAGCAGAACTCGGTCGCCAACAACTCGGACGCCGCCTATGTCCACGGGGAGTATCAGCTGACTTCCGCCTGGGCGGTGGCCGCGGGGCTGCGGCGTACCGAGGACCGGCGCGAGCTCGAGGAGAACGACTACGTCATCATTCCCGGTCTCGGCCAGAACTGCACGATTCTCGATACTTCGCTCCCGCCGCCCTTCCAGATCACCGGCCCCTGCCCGGCGATCGACAAGCGGGTCGACTACGGGTTCTGGTCGTGGGAGCTCTCGACCCGCTATCGCTTCACCCCCGGGCTGAACGGCTACGCGCGCATCGGCCGCAGTCAGCGCTCGGGCGGCTGGAATGCGCCGCTCTCGACGGTCGAGGATCAGCCGTTTCGCCCCGAGCAGCTCACCGACTTCGAGCTGGGTCTGAAGGCGGATCTCCTCGGTGGCGGACTCAGCGTCGACGGCGACGTGTTCTACGGCAAGTACGACGACATGCAGCGCCTGCTCGCGCAGCTGAGCGCCGGCGGCACGCCGGAGACCATAGTCATCAATGCCGGCCGCGCGCGCATCAGCGGCGCGGAGCTCGAGACGCAGTGGCGGGTCACGCCCCGGGCGTCGCTGCAGGGCTCGTTCGGCTGGACGGACGCGCGCTACCAGAGCTTCCTCTACACGCCCATTCCCGGTGCGCCACCCGAGGATCTGTCCGGCAACGCCTTCTACCAGACGCCGCGATATCAGGCCGCGATCGCCGGCGTCTACGGGGTGCCGACCCCGGGCGGCGATCTCACGCTGCGCGTCGATTACGCCTGGCAGGACAAGGTCCAGTTCAACGTCGTCAACGACTTCAACTTCCAACCCTCTTACGGCACCGTCAACGCGCGCCTCGCGCTCGCGAGTCCGGCGCGGGAGTGGGAGCTCGCGGTCTTCGGGGACAATCTCGCCGACCGGCGCTATGCCTACACCGGCGGCACGCTCGGCGAGCCGTTCGCGCAGATCGCCACCATCGCCTGGCAGATTCCGGGACCGCCCCGGACCTTCGGTGTCGAGGGGACCTATCACTGGAACCCGTCGCACTGACGGAGGCATGCGTCTCGCCGGCGTCTGTCTGCTCGCATCGCTCGGCGCAGCGGCTGCGCGCGCCGCTGTGCCCACGGCCGGTGCAGCGCCGCCGCCCGAGGTCACGGCGCCGCCCGCGGCGGCGCGCCCGACGGGTCTCGGGCGCTGGCTGGACCCGGCCACCGCTCCCTTCATCCCGATTCCCGAGATCGACACCGATCCCTACAGCGGCACGACGCTCGGCCTGATCCCGACGTGGCTGCGCACCGACCAACAGGACGAGATCGGGCGGATCATCGCCCCCGACTTCATCCACAGCCAGTACTTCGGCTGGGGCAGCCGCATGCGCATCTTCGGTTTTCCGTCCGCGGACGTGCAGTGGTCGGTGGTCGGGGGCATGAAGGAGCGCGTCGAGCGCGAGTTCGACGCACAGTATGTCGCCGGCCAGACGCGCAGCACCCGCTACAGCTGGTCGGTGGAGGCGATCTACGATCGCAGCGGCGTGCCGCGGTTCTTCGGCATCGGCAACCACTCGCCGTTCGGGAACCAGACCACATATCTCGACAACCAGTCGCGGCTCGACTTGCGGATCGGACGCAATTTCAACCCGCACCTGCAGCTCGCGTACCTCGCGCGGGTGCGCTACGTGGACGTGCTGCCGGGCGTGCTGCCGACGGTGCCGTCGATCGAGACGCGCTTTCCCGGTCTGCCCGGTCTCGGCGCCGAGCACGAGCTGCAGCATCGGCTGATTCTCAGCTACGACACGCGCGACTCGGTGATCATCCCGAGCTCGGGGGCGCGCTACAGCCTGTACGGGGGCTTCGTGAGCCGCGCCCTCGGCAGCTCGGTCTCCTACAGCTACCTCGGCGCCGAGGCGCGCCAGTACTGGCCACTCGGCCGCGACGTCACGCTCGCCTGGCACGTCGCGGCACGCTTCATGACTTCGGCGGGCAGCGCCCCCTTCTGGGCGCTCTCCAGCCTCGGCGGCGATCGCAGTATCCCGGGCGAGTGCGAGCCGCTGCGCTCGGAAGGGGCCGACCGCTTCGTCGACCGCGATCTGCTGGCCGTCGGCGCCGAGCTGCGCACGCGGGTGCTCGGCTTCAACGCCTTCGGCACGCGCGTCAGCCTCGAGCTCGCACCGTTCCTGGACGCCG
Source organism: Steroidobacteraceae bacterium (assembly GCA_035702325.1). Classification (GTDB taxonomy): domain Bacteria; phylum Pseudomonadota; class Gammaproteobacteria; order Steroidobacterales; family Steroidobacteraceae; genus 13-2-20CM-66-19. The sequence goes on along the minus strand of DASSQU010000241.1, from coordinate 524 downwards.
GCAAGGTGTTCAGCGATTCCGACTCGAGTCTCGGCGCGCACCTGCATCGCGCCATCGGCCTCGGGGTGCGCGGCGTCGCCAGTCCCTACGTGGTCGGATACGTGGACTTCGGCTACGGCCAGGGCCGCGGGGCGGTATTCAGCGGGATCTACTACCCGTTCTGAAAACTGGGACCTGGCCGTGCGTCTGCGGCTCGCGGGGTGGCCTATAAGGGCCGGTCATGGACTGTCCGAAATGCGGGCACAGTCAGCAAGATGCGGTCAAGTGCGCCGCATGCGGGATCTATTTTGACAAATTCCGCCGGCAGCAGACCCGGGCCGCGGAGACGCGCACCGATCCGCAGCCGCGGGGCTCCGGGTTCGGGGCAGGCGCGCTCGTCCTGACCGGCATCGCGAGCGCGGCTCTGGTCTACAGCTTCATGCACCGCGGCGCCGATGCACCGACGCACTCCGGGGCGCCCGCACCGGCGGCGCCGCTACCGGCACCGGCGCTGCCCGGCGCAGCGCCGTCCGCGCCGTCCGGGC
>DASSQU010000240.1:0-7785 GCA_035702325.1 Steroidobacteraceae bacterium | reverse complement strand
TCGACTTTCCACGCCGCGATCCGGAGAAGGTTCCGGTGGAAGTGCGCGTGCGCGAGTTCAAGGAGATCTACGCGCCCCTCGACCAGCCGCTCGCGAAGGAGCAGTCCGGTCGCTGCCTCTCGTGCGGCAACCCGTTCTGCGAGTGGAAGTGCCCGGTCCACAACTACATCCCCAACGGGCTGAAGCTGATCGAGGAGGGGAATCTGCTGGAAGCGGCCGAGCTGTCCCACCGCACCAACTCGCTTCCCGAGGTGTGCGGCCGCATCTGCCCGCAGGATCGCCTGTGCGAGGGCGCCTGCACCCTCAATGACGGCTTGGGCAGCGTCACCATCGGCGCGATCGAAAAATACATCACCGACGAGGCGTTCAAGCGCGGCTGGAAGCCGGACATGAGCGACGTGCGCCACACCGGCAAGCGCGTGGCCGTCGTCGGCGCGGGTCCCGCGGGTCTCGCCTGCGCCGACGTGCTGGTGCGCAACGGCGTTCAGCCGGTGGTCTACGACCGTCACCCCCGCATCGGCGGGCTGCTCACCTTCGGCATCCCGCCCTTCAAGCTCGAGAAGGAAGTGGTGGAGAAGCGTCGCGAGATCATGCAGGGCATGGGAGTCGAGTTCCGTCTCGACTGCGAAGTCGGCGTGGCAGTGCCGTTCGCGGCGCTGCTCGAGGAATACGACGCGGTGTTTCTCGGCATGGGGACCTACACCGCGGTCAAGGGCGGCTTCGCCGGCGAGGATCTGCCGGGCGTGTACGAGGCGCTGCCGTTCCTGATCGCCAACATCCGCCACGTGCTCGGCATGGCCGACGGGAGGCAGGCGCCTGTCAGCATGGCGGGCCGGCGGGTGCTGGTGCTCGGCGGCGGCGATACCGCCATGGACTGCAACCGCACGGCACTGCGCCAGGGCGCGCAGTCGGTGACCTGCACCTACCGGCGCGACGAGAGCCACATGCCCGGTTCGCGCCGGGACTACAAGAACAGCCGCGAGGAGGGAGTCGAGTTCCTTTTCAACCGCCAGCCGATCGAGATCGTGGGCGCCGAGCGCGTCGAGGGCGTGAAGCTCATCGAGACCCGGCTCGGGGCGCCCGACGCCCGCGGGCGGCGCGTGCCGCAGGCCGTCGCCGGCTCCGAGCAGATCGTGCCGGCGGATGCGGTCATCATCGCCTTCGGGTTCCTGCCGAGCCCGCCGCCGTGGCTCGCCGAGCACCAGATCCGGCTGCACGACGGCGGCCGGGTGCGCGTCTCGGCGGCGCCGCAGTGCGCCTTCCAGACCACCAATCAGCGGGTATTCGCCGGCGGCGACATGGTGCGCGGCTCGGACCTGGTCGTAACCGCCGTGTTCGAGGGGCGCGAGGCGGCGCGGGGGATACTCAGGTATCTCGACGTGGGGTGACAGGCGGGCGCCGGGGGCACTGTGCAGTGACGCTTGTCCGGTAGCGTTCCGGGCACGCCACGCAGCAGACGCCGGCAGTCATCGCGGTTGCGCCGTGTCCCGCGCCTGATCCCGCGCGAGGAGCCGCAGCAGCCCGTGCAGCAGCTGTACCGGAGTCGGCGGGCAGCCCGGGATCGCGAGGTCGACCGGAACCACCGCGGCCACCGAGCCGGCGCAGGCGTAACTGCCGGCGAACACGCCGCAACCCGCCGCGCAGTCCCCGGCTGCGACCACCCACTTCGGCGCCGGCATGGCCGCGTAGGTGCGCTCGAGCGCCTCGCGCATGTTGAGGGTGACCGGGCCGGTGACCAGCAGCAGGTCGGCGTGACGCGGCGAGGCGACGAAGCGCACGCCGAAGCGCTCGATGTCGTAGAAGGCGTTGCCGAGCGCGTGGATCTCGAGCTCGCAGCCGTTGCACGAGCCCGCATCGAGCTCGCGGATCGCGAGACTGCGTCCGAGGCGGCGGGCGACCGCGCCGGCGAGCGCGGCGCCGGCGGACTCGAGCGCGGCGCCGCCGGCGGGCACGGGCTCCGTGCACGGCGCAGTCACCAGGTTCTTGAAGAGCCGCCGCCGCATGGGTCAGCCGACCGTCCGCCGTGGCCGCGCCGTGCTACAGGTCATGGCCGGAATACGAGCAGTTGAAGGACTTGTTGCAGAGCGGGAAGTCCGCGACGATGTTGCCCTCGATCGCCGCCTCGAGCAGCGGCCACTGCAGCCAGGACGGATCGCGCAGGTGGCAGCGCTCGAGGGTGCGCTCGGGGCCGATGCGCACATAGGCGAGGATGTCGCCGCGAAAACCCTCGACGAGCGCCACGCCCTCGACGCCGGGCGCCGCGACGCAGGGCACGCGGACCGGGCCGCCGGGGAGCGAGCCGAGCACGGCTTGCAGCCAGGTGAGGCTGTTCCCGACCTCGAGGATGCGCACCCACACGCGGGCATCGACGTCGCCCTCCTCGCGCAGCGCGATCGGCACCGGCGCGGAATCGTAGGGCGGATAGGGCAGGCAGCTGCGGGCGTCGAACGCGCGTCCGCTCGCGCGCCCGACGAATCCCGGGGCGGCGAACTCGGCCGCGAGCGCCGCCGATACCACGCCGGCACCCACGGTACGGTCCTGGAGGGAGGCGGTGTTTTCGTAGAGCTCGATCAGCTCCGGGAACTCGCGCTTCAGCCCCCCGAGACAGCCGCGCAGCGCCTCGAGCCCTCCGGGCGCGAGGTCCGCGGCCACCCCGCCCGGGACGACGCAGTCCATCATGAGGCGATGCCCGAAGGCGAGCGCGGCGGCGCGCAGCACCCGCTCGCGCAGGATCGCGCACTCGGCGTGCATCATGGCGAACGCCGCGTCGTTGCACACCGCGCCGATGTCGCCGAGGTGGTTGGCGATGCGCTCGAGCTCGGCCATGACCGCGCGCAGCCACAGCGCCCGGGGCGGGGGCGCGACCCCGAGCGCCGCCTCCACCGCGCGCGCGAATGCGAACGAGTACGCGACCGTGCTGTCTCCGGAGACGCGCCCCGCGAGCCGCGCGCCCTCCTCGGGCGAGCGGCCGCGCAGCAGTCCCTCGATGCCCTTGTGCGTGTAGCCGAGGCGCTCCTCGAGCCGCACCACCGTCTCGCCGCTCGCGTTGAAGCGGAAGTGCCCGGGCTCGATGATGCCGGCGTGCACCGGCCCGACTGCGATCTGGTGCAGGCTCGGGCCCTCGGCGGGCAGGAACTCGTACCGCGCGGGCGGGACCGGGGGCTGCGGCGCTGCCGCCAGCGGGTGCCGCCGCGGCCAGCGGCCGTGATCGAGCCACGGCCGCGCATCGGGCAGCCCCACCGCCTCGATGCCGTAGAGATCCGCGCAGGCGCGCTCGAGCCGCAGCGCCGGCGCGTGAAACTGCGCGAGCGAGGGGACGCGGCCGTCGTGCACCTCGAGGGAGGCGCTGTGCGGGCGGCGTGTTGCCGGCTCGTAGAGCGCGCAGTGCACGCAGCGCTCATCGCCCCACAGCGCCAGCAGGTCGAGCTTGCCCTCGCGCAGCGCCGCGCCGATGCCGCGCCAGCAGTCGGCGTCCGCGGCGACGCGCGGCCAGCCGCGGTGGCCCGGCACGGGAGCAAACGGTGCGAAGAGTGCGGCGAGCATCGCCCTGCCTCAGCCGAGCTGACTCGCCACGTGGCGGAACCAGGCCACGATCGGCCCGGGCAGGTACACGCCGGCGACGGTGATCAGCGCGAGGTGCAGCGCCATCGGCGCGAGGCGCCAGGCGGGGAGCGAGTGCCGGTGCGGGGTGTCGCCGAAGGCGAGTCCCTGCACGCGCAGCACGAGCGCGCCGAGGGCGATCATGAGGCCGAGCCCGAGCAGGACCGCGAGCCACGGGACCCGCGCGAAGGTCGAGGTCACGAGCAGGAATTCGCTGGTGAACAGGCCGAAGGGCGGCAGCCCCGCGATGGCCAGCACCGCAATGATAAGCAGCCAGCCGAGGAGCGGCGCGCTCTGGGTGAGGCCGCGGATGTCGGCGATGCGCTGCGTGCCCTCGAGCTGCGAGACGTAGCCGACGCCGAAGAAGATCGCGGACTTGGTGAGGCTGTGCATGGCCATGTGCAGCAGTCCCGCGAAGTTGGCGAGCGGCCCCCCGAGCCCGAAGGCGAGCGTGATCAGGCCCATGTGCTCGATGGAGGAATAGGCGAACAGCCGCTTGATGTCGCGCCGCCGGTAGAGCATGAAACCGGCGAACACGAGCGACACCAGCCCCATGCTCACCATCATCGGCCCGGGCGCGAGCACGTGGCTGTTGCCGGCCATGATGAGCTTGAAGCGCAGCAGCGCGAACAGCGCCACGTTGAGCAGCAGTCCCGAGAGCACCGCCGAGATCGGCGTCGGACCCTCGGCGTGCGCGTCCGGCAGCCAGGCGTGCACCGGCGCGAGCCCCACCTTGGTGCCGTAGCCGAGCAGCAGAAACACGAACGAGAGATTGAGCAGCGCCGGATCGAAGCTGCCGGAGGCGGCGGCGAGTCGATCCCAGGCCATGGCGGCGAGCCCCGCGCCGAGGCGCGCCTGCGCCGCGAGGTACACCAGGATGGTCCCGAACAGCGCCAGCGCGATGCCTACCGAGCCGAGGATGAAGTACTTCCAGGCCGCCTCGAGCGCGGCGTTGGTGCGGTACATGCCCACCATCATGACCGTGGTGAGGGTCGCGACCTCGATCGACACCCACATGAGGCCGATGTTGTTCGACACCAGCGCGAGGTCCATGGCGAACATCAGCAGCTGGTACATGCCGTGGTAGAAGCGCAGGTCGCGCGGGCGCAGGCGCCGCACCTGGAGCTCGTGGGCGATGTAGCCGGCGCTGAACACGCTGGTGGTGAAGCCGACCAGCGTCCCGACCAGGAGGAATGCCGCATTGACGTCGTCGACCAGCAGGTAGAGCGAGGGCGGCGGGCGATGCCCGTAGAGCGCGCCGGCGGCGGCGAGCGGCGCGGCGCACAGCGCCACGTTGAGAGCGGCGGCGAGACGGTAGGTCGGGATCGCCGCGAGCAGCAGCGCGCCCACGGCCGGCGTGCCGAGCAGCGCCGCGAGCGCCACCTGCCCGATGTCGGCGCTCACGCGGACTCGCCCCGCGACATGTCGAGCGCCTGCAGGTCGACGGTGTCGAAACGCGCGCGGATGCGGAACAGGAAGATGCCGATCACCAGGAATGCGATCAGTACCGAGAAGCCGACGCTGATCTCGACCACCAGCGGCATACCGCGCGCGCCGCTCGCGGCGAGCACCAGGCCGTTCTCGAGCGACATGAAGCCGATCACCTGGCTCACCGCGTTGCGGCGCGTCACCATCATGAGGAACCCGAGCAGCACCACCGAGAGCGCGAACGCGAGATCCTCGCGCACGAACTCGCCGCCGGCGTGCGTCACCGGCAGCATGACCACGATCGAGAGCCCCACCAGCGCGATGCCGAGCAGCATCGTCGGCCCGATGCTGACCACGTTCTCGATGGTGCGGTGGACCCCTAAGCGCACCACGATGCGATGCAGCGCCACCGGGATGATCAGGCCCTTGAAGAGCAGCGCGATGAGCGCGGTGATGTACAGGTGCGGCGCGCGCTGTACGTAGGCCTGCCAGCCGACCGAGCAGGCGAGCACGCAGGCGTGGATGGCGAAGAAATTCAGCAGCGAGAACATGCGGTCCTGGTAGAGCAGCATGAAGCTCACGAGCAGCATCGAGCCGGCGAGCAGGTGCGCGATCTGGCTGTCGAAGGGGCTCATTGCGGCACCCGCGACACGAACAGCAGGATGGTGGCGAGCAGTCCCAGCATCAGGGCCACGCCGAGGAATTCGGGCACCCGGAACACGCGCATCTTGGCGATCGCCGTCTCGAAGAGCGCGAGCGCGAAGGCGAGCAGCGCGAGCTTGGCGAGCCAGGCGAGAAGGCCGAGCGCGTACCACTCCGGCCCGGCGCCCGCGACCGCGGTCCCCCACGGCAGAAAGACGCAGGCGATCAGCGACAGGTACAGGAGGAGCTTGAGCGCCGCCGCGGCCTCGATCAGCGCCAGGTGGCGCCCCGAGTACTCGAGCACCATGGCCTCGTGCACCATGGTGAGCTCGAGATGGGTCGCCGGGTTGTCGACCGGGATGCGGGCGTTCTCGGCGAGTGCCACGATGATGAGCGCGACCAGCGCCAGCGCCAGCGAGATGTTCGGCCCCACGGCCGCCGACACCAGGAACTCGGAGATCGAGGACAGCTGCGTCGAGCCGGCGAGCAGCGAGAGCGTGAACACCGCCATCAGCATGGCGGGCTCGGCGAGCGAGGCGAACAGCATCTCGCGGCTGGATCCCAGGCCGCCGAAGCTGGTGCCGACGTCGAGCCCGGCGAGCGCCAGCAGGAAGCGCGCGGTACCGAGCAGCGCCACGATGACGATGAGATCGGCGGCCGCGCTCCAGGCGAGCCCGGTCGCGAAGGTCGGCACCAGCGCCGCCGCCACCCAGGTCGAGGCGAACACCAGGTAGGGCGCAGCGCGGAACAGCCACGAGGCGCTGTCCGCCACCACGACCTCCTTGCGCACGAGCTTGAGTAGATCGCGGTACGGCTGCAGCAGCGCCGGCCCGCGCCGGCGCAGGAGCCGCGCGCGCAGGGCGCGGCTCACTCCGGTGAGCAGCGGCGCGAGCGCGAGCACCGCGAGCGCCTGCGCGATCTGCGTGAGCCAGCTCGCGGGCGTCACGTGGCCGCCACCACCACCAGCAGCAGCACCAGCGCCGAGAACACCAGCGTCAGGTAGTTGCGGATGGTGAGGAACTGGAGCCGGTTGAGGCGCTCGGCGAGCGCATCGACGGCCGCGGCGAGCGGCTGATAGAAGACCTCCCAGAGCGTGTCGTGAAGCTCGACGCCGAGCCGGGCGGCGCCGCGCTCGCCAGGCCGCGGCATCGCCAGATGCTCGCGCGCCCGGAACACCACGCTGCCGAACACCCGGAGAATCGGCTGCGCGAAGCTTCCGGCGGTGTACTGCGTCGCCGGGCTCGGCTCCGGAAAGCCGCAGTCCCACGCCGGCGCGCGCCGCAGCGCGTGCGAGGCGACGCGCCGCACGGTGAGCGCGGTGGTCGCGGCGGCGACGGCGATCATGGTGAACACCAGCAGCCCGTTGTAGACGCTGCGCGCCGGATCGATCGGCACGATGCGCAACCAGGGCTGCGAGGCCTGCGGGGCCAGGTGCGCACCGACGGTCATCTGCGTCACCGGCGCGAGGGCGTCGATCACGAAGCCGGGCAGGATCCCGGCGAGCAGGCACAGCAGCGCAAGCGCCAGCATGGCCGCGAGCGACCAGCGGTCGGTCTCGCGCGCCGTGGCCGCGGCACTCGAGCGCGGCCGGCCGAGGAAGCTGATGCCGAAGGCCTTGACGAAGCACGCCGCCGCGAGCGCTGCCGAGCAGGCGAGCGTGGCGCCGACCGCCGGGACCAGCAGCCGCGGAATCCACTCGGCGAGCTGCGGGCTCACCAGGATCGCCTGGAAGGTGAGCCACTCGGAGACGAAGCCGTTGAAGGGGGGCAGCGCCGAGATCGCGATGCAGCCGGCCAGGAAGGCGAGCGCGGTGACCGGCATGCGGTGGATGAGCCCCCCGAGGTGCTCCATGTCGCGCGCGCCGGTCGCGTTGAGGACCGCGCCCGAGCCCATGAACAACAGGCTCTTGAAGAGGGAATGGTTGAACACGTGGAACACCGCGGCGGCGCTCGCCCTCACCGCCGCGATGGGCGTGCTCTACGCGCTGATGGAAAGCGATCTCAAGCGCGTGCTCGCCTATTCGACGATCGAGAATATCGGCATCATCTTCGCCGCGCTCGGTCTCGCGCTCGCCTTCAAGGCGTTCGGTCTCGGCCTGGCGATGGCATTCCGCGC
>DASSQU010000239.1:0-10295 GCA_035702325.1 Steroidobacteraceae bacterium | reverse complement strand
CGCCCGCGGCGGGCGGCGCACCCGCCGGTTTCTCCGCGGGCCCGGCGCCTGCGCTGGCCGGGCGGGCGGCAACGCCCTTCAGCACATAACCGCTGGTAATCAGCAGGCCCTTCTGCTCCGCATCGGCACAGCTCAGGGGCGACACCGCCGGGCCGGTGATGCCCGTCATGCCGTCACGCCGGCGCACCGGCTTGCCGCCCACGGCGTTCGGCTCCTTCTTCCCGGTCTTCGGGTCGACGAGGCAGTAGAAGCGATGGGTGTCGGTCGGCTTACCGACGTCGAAGTGGCCGAGCACCACTTCGCGCTCCGGGTCCTGCTCGAACGCCTGCTTCAGGCTCGCGAGGAAACCGCCCTTGACCTCGGACACCTGCGCTTCGCCCGACGCCGGGGTCGCCACGCCGGCGCCCGGCGTAGCGGCGGGCGGCTCGGCCGCGGCGCCCGCGCCGCCGAGCAGCAGCAGACTCACCGCCGCCACCGCCTGAGCGCCGTGCCCGGATCGCATCGCAGCTGCCATATTTGTCCCCTCTCCCGCCGCAAGCTCGCCGGCCCAACCGATAGCGACCCGCCCGCGCACCAGGGCCGGTTTTTTTGTGTGCGGGAATCTACCTGGATTCGGGCAGGCGCGGAAGGAGCGACGTCAGCGTCGCTTCCCGGTGCGCCGCCCCCGCGCCCGCGGCGCGCGCTCCACCGGCCGCTGCCGCTTGTAGGGATTCGCGTCGGTCCGGTATTCGATGAACACCGGCGTCGCGAACAGGTCGTAGGCCTTGCGGAACAGGTTGGCGAGATAGCGCGTGTAGGCCTCGGGAACCGACGCCGTCTGGTTGCCGTGAATGACGATGCGGGGCGGATTCCTCCCGCCCTGGTGGGCATAGCGCAGCTTGATGCGCCGGCCGCGTACCAGCGGCGGCTGATGCGTTGCGATCGCCTCCTCGAGCGTGCGGGTGAGCTCGCGGGTCGGCAGCGTGCGCATCGCACCCTGGTATGCCCGCACCGCCGACTCCATCAGCTCTCCGACGCCGCTGCCGTGGCGCGCCGAGATGAAGTGCAGCGGTGCGAACGGCACGAAGTCGAGCTTGAGCGAGAGCTGACGGTGGATCGCGGCGCGCTGCTCCGGCGCAACGCCGTCCCACTTGTTGACCGCGATGATGAGGGCGCGCCCCCGCGCGAGCGCCAGCCCGAGCACGCTCGCGTCCTGCTCGGCTACCCCGTGGTGCGCGTCGAGAACCAGGATCACGACGTGGGCCGCCGCGATCGCCTGCAGGCTGCGTGCCACGCTGGCGCGCTCGATCGGGTCCTCGACGCGCGCCCGGCGCCGCAGGCCCGCCGTATCGATCAGCTCGAACGCCCGCCCGTCGCGTTCGAAGGGCACGAGGATTGCGTCGCGGGTCGTCCCCGGCTCCTCGCTCGCGATGACCCGCTCCTCGCCGAGCAGCCGGTTGACGAGCGTCGACTTGCCGACGTTCGGCCGGCCGATGATGGCGATGCGGATGGCGCCCGTCGCTGCCGCCTCCGCCGTCTGCGGCTCGAGGCCGGCGAGCACCTGCTGCATGAGCTGCTCGCAGCCCTGGCGGTGACTCGCCGAAATGGCGAGCGGCGCGCCGAGCCCGAGCCCGTGGAAGTCGGCGGCGGCAAGGTCGGCGTCGAGGCCCTCCGCCTTGTTGAGCGCGACGGTCACGGGCTTGCCCGCGCGGCGCAGCTCCCCCGCCACGAACTCGTCCTCGGGCATGAGTCCCGCGCGCGCATCGAGGAGCAGCACCACCCGGTCGGCCTCCGCCACGGCGCGCTCGGTCTGCGCGCGCATCTGGGCCTCGATCGGGTTCGGGTTCTCGATGAGTCCGCCGGTGTCGATCACTACATACGGGGCGGGACCGACGCGCCCGAAACCGTACTGCCGGTCGCGCGTCAGGCCCGGGACGTCCGCGACCAGCGCGTCGCGGGTGCCGGTGAGGACGTTGAACAGCGTCGACTTGCCGACGTTCGGCCGGCCGACGAGCGCGACGACGGGCAGCATGGGCGGGCCTTGGCCGACACGGCCGCGGAACTGCGCGGCGTCACTTCGGTCCGCGGGCGAGCGGCGCCACGCGGAATGCGCTGATCTGCCCGCGGTCGTTGATCACCAGCACCAGATTCCCGGCCACCACGGGCGTGGCACTCACGCGCGCCCTGCCGGAGGAGGCGCGTGCCGCGAGCGCGCCGGTCGCCTTGTCGAGCCAGTGCACGTAGCCCTGGAAGTCGGCGGTGACCAGGGCCTTCACCGTGTCCATGGCGGCCAGGGCCGACAGCCCGCGATGCAGCAGCGCCTTCTGGCGCCACAGCTCCGCGCCGGTGCGTCCGCGCAGCGCGACCACCTCGCCGTCGGCGCTCGCCATGTACAGCGTGTCCTCATCGAGGGCGAGGCTGCGGTAGCTCGAGGCATCGTGCGCCCACCAGACCTGTCCGGTATCGAGCGCCAGCATGGCGACCTTGCCCTGGAAGCCGACGCTGTAGACATCCTGGCCGGCAACGCGCACGGTGGTATCGATGTCGTTGAGCCGCTCGAGCTCGGTGCGGCCGTGCGCGGGACTGATGTTGGCCTCCCACTGCACCGTGCCGTCGCCGCCGTTGACCGCCAGCACCTTGCCGTTGTCGAAGCCGCACAGCACCACGTCGCCGGCGATCACCGGACGCGCGGTACCGCGCAACGACAGGCGCGGAACCTGCTGCTCCTGCACCCACAGCTCGTGCCCGTCGGCGGGCCGCAGCCCATGCAGCTTGCCGTCGACCGTGCGCAGCGCTATCAGCCGCGAGGAGATCGCCGCCGGCGCGAGCACCTCGCCATTGAGGCGCACGCTCCAGCGCTGCGCGCCGCTGCGCTCGTCGAGTGCGAACAGGCGGCCGTCGCTCGAGCCGATGAGCACCATGCCCTCGCCCGCGGAGGTGCCGCCCGAGAGCGGCGCCTTGATCCGCACGCGCCACGCGACCCGGCCGGAGGCGAGCTCGAAGGCCGTGACGTCGCCGCGGTGTCCGGCGGCGTAAACCCGCTCGCCGTCGACCGAGAGCCCGAGCCCGAGAGCGAGCACCGCCTGGTGGCGGTCACCGACCGAGGCGCCCCAGACACGCTCGACGCGCAGCGTGGCGGCGAGCGGCGTCAGCTTGGCCGGCTGGTCGACGCTCTTGTCCTTCGAGCAGGCGGCGATCGCGGCGATGAGCGCCACGATGAGGAGCGGGCGTTCGAGCGCTCGCAGGGTCACTTGGCAGGCGCGGCGCCCGGCTTGGGCGCGGTGGCAGAGCCCGGCGGTCCCGGGACGGCGGGGGCGGCGCTCGCCGCGGGCAGCGCGGCGCTGAGGTCTGCGATCTTCAGACCGAGCAGCGCGCTATCGGCGAGATCGCCGCCGCTCTCGGCGGCGCGATACTCGCGCAGCGCCGCGGCCTTGTCCCCCTTGGCGTAGTAGGCATCGCCGCGCGCCTCGTGGTAGCGCGAGGCGAAGGCACCCGGCTGCACCTGATCCAGCGTCGCGAGCGCCTGGTCGGGTTTGCCCTGCGCGATCTCGACGCGCGCCAGGCGCTGCCGGGCGATGAGCGCCAGCTCGCGATCCCTGGAGTGCTGCATCACCGCCGCGAGCTCCTCGGCCGCCTTGCCGAGCTCGTTGCCCTCGACATAGACGCGCGCCGCGACGAGCCGGCCCTGATCGGCGTAGGGCGAGGAAGGGAAGTTGCGCTCGAGCTCGCCGAGCTGCACGAAGGCCATGGTGCGATCGGAGCGCTCGAGCGCCTGGATCAGCTGCGTGTAGCGGGCGCTCGCCTGCACGCCGACGGCGTCGAGGTGCGCCTGCCACCAGCGCCAGCCGCCGAGGATGGCGCCGCCGACGGCCAGCCCCGCCAGCACCCACAGGCCGTTCTCCCGCACCCAGGTGCGGATCTGCTCCCACTGTTCTCGTTCGGACAGATACTCGCTCACTCGTTCACTCCTGCCGCCACCCCCCGGGCGTTCAGCTCCCCGCGCGGGACATGCCCGCGAGCGCCGCATCGACGCCCGCCGCCAGCGAGTCGATCGGGCACTCGCTCTGACCCGCACCCTCGCGCAAAGGTTTCATGCCGAGCACGCCGCGCGCGAGCTCATCGTCACCGACTATGAGGGCGAGCAGCGCGCCGCTGCGGTCGGCGCGGCGGAACTGCGCCTTGAAGTTCCCGCCCCCCAGGTTCAGCTCGATGCGCAGCCGCGGCCGCTCTCCGCGCAGCCGCTCGACGATCCGAAGAGCCTCCTCGCCGGCGCGCGCTCCGTTCACCACCACGTACAGGTCGGGCGGGATCGCCGGCGGGTTGCGCCCGGCGGCGACGATCAGCGCCACCAGCCTCTCGACTCCCATGGCGAACCCGACCGCCGGGGTCGCCTCGCCACCGAGCTGCGCGATCAGCCCGTCGTAGCGGCCGCCGGAGCATACGGCATTCTGGGCGCCGCTGGCTGCCGTGATCCATTCGAACACGGTGCGGCTGTAGTAATCGAGCCCGCGTACCAGGCGCGGATTGATCTCGTAGGGCACGCCGATCGCGTCCAGCGCGCGCCGCAGGGCCTCGAAGTGCGCCCGCGACTCGGGATCGAGATGCTCGGTGAGGAGCGGGGCGCCGTGGATGAGCGGCTGCAGCTGCGGGTTCTTGCTGTCGAGAATCCGCAGCGGATTGCCCGCGAGCCGCCGCCGGCTGTCCTCGTCGAGCTGTGCCTCGTGTGCGCGCAGGTACTCGACCAGGCGCGCGCGATAGGCGCGGCGGCTCTCGGGCGTGCCGAGCGAGTTGACCTGCAGCGCGAGCCCGGAGATCCCGAGACGCTGCCACAGGCGGGCGCTGAGCGCGATGAGCTCGGCGTCCGCGTCCGGACCCGGACAGCCGACCACCTCCACGTCCACCTGCCAGAACTGGCGGTAGCGGCCCGCCTGCGGCGCCTCGTGGCGGAACATCGGCCCGAGGCACCACATGCGGTGGCGCTGGCCGCGCAGCAGTCCGTTGGAAATCAGGGCGCGCACGATGCCGGCCGTGGCCTCGGGGCGCAGCGTCAGGCTGTCTCCGCCCCGGTCGGTGAAGGTATACATTTCCTTGCCCACGACGTCGGTGTGCTCGCCGATCGCCCGCTGGAAGAGCTCGGTGCGCTCGAGCAGCGGCACGCGGATCTCCTGGTACGCGTAGCTCGCGAGCAACTCGCGGGTGACGGCCTCGAAGTGCTGCCACGCGCCGGTCTCGGCGGGCAGCACGTCGTTCATGCCGCGAACGGGTTGGATCTCGCCGGCCAATCAGCCCCCGTGCGCCACCAGCGGCGGGACCGGCAGCGCACGCCCCGAGCGCTCGAGCAGGAAGCGTGCGCTGCCGTCGCGGCGCACCAGTCCATCGAGCGCCACCGGCTGTCCGTTGAGCCGCAGCGCGACGCCCGGAGCATTGCCGAGCACCACGCGCAGCGGCGGGGCACCGCTGAGCGTACGCGTGCTGTCCGGCGGGTTGAGTGCCGCGACCAGCCGCTGTCCGGAGGCGTCGTACACCTCGACCCAGCTCACCGCCGAGAATCTGAGCGCCAGGTGCGCCTCGGCGGCCCGTGCTGCGCCCGCCGCGTGCTCCCCCGCGCCGGACGGCGCGGCGCGCGAAGCCGCGCCGGCGGCAGCGCTCATCAGCTCCTCGGCCGTGCCGCCGCCCGCACCTGCCGCGGCGCCCGCCGCCGCATCGAGGCTGACCGCCTGCGGGATCGGCGCCGGCAGCGTGAACAGCCACCACACCAGCCCCGCGACCGCGAACAGGCCGAGCACCAGCAGCGCCGGCATCACCAGCCGCGCGGGATCGGCGTAGGGCTCGCGGTGCGGAATGCGCCTGAGGTCCGGTCCCGGCACCGTGACTCCGGCGGCGTACAGGTCCTGCAGCTCGGCGGGTGACTCGCCGAGGAGCTCGGCGTAGCGGCGCAGGTGGCCGCGCACGTACACCGGGGCATCGAGCGCGCCGAAATCCTCCGCCTCGAGCGCCTCGAGCATGCGCGCATCGACATGCAGCCGCTCGGCCGCCTGCAGCACCGTCAGACCCTTTTGCTCGCGCGCCCGGCGCAGCCGCGCGCCGATGCCGCAGCCTGCATCCCCGTGAGTCGCGCCGGTCATGGCCGTCAGCCGGGATTGTGATCGAGCGACGCCAGGGCGCGTGCCTGGTCGGAGCCGGGGAAATCGAGCGTCAGGCGGCGCGCGTAGCGTTTCTCGGCCACGACGTCGCCCTGCGCACGCGTGACGCGCACGCCGAGCAGCAGCAGATCGGGAGTGGCGTTGTAGGTGCCGACGAAGGTGTCGATGCGGGTGCGGGCGGCGGCCAGCTGGCGCTGCTCGAACTCGAGGCTGGCCAGCTGGTAGGCGGCCTCGGCGTAATTCGGCCGCAGCTGCAGCGCGTTGAGGAAGTTGCTGCGCGCCTCGTCGTCGCGCTTGGCGGAATGCAGGCACACACCGGCGTTGGTGTAGGCGCCCTGGGGATCGCGGTAGATCGGGTTGCGCGCCGCCTCGAGGAAGCGCTTGACGCCCTCGTCGGTGCGGCCGTTGGCGCACAGGTATACCGCGTAGTTGTTGCTCACGTTCGGATCGTGGGGCGCGAGCCGCAGCGCGGTGTGGAACTCCGCGTCGGCCTTCTCCGGCTGGTGAAGCCGCGCGAACAGGATCGCACGCGCACTGTGGACCCCGGGGTTGCTCGGATCCTCCGCGAGCGCGCGGTCGAGCTTGATCTTGGCGATCTCGAGGTCGCCCTGGTTCATGTAGGCGATGCCGAGCTGGGTGTTGTCCGCGGCCGCATCGTGCGCCCGCACCTCCTGCTTCGGGTTGCTGCTCACACAGGCAGCGAGCGCCAGGCTCGCGGCCAGGGCGAGTGCCGCGGCGGCGGCGCGCGGCGCGTACGTAGTGTCGTTCACGGGTGTGCTCATGCCTGAACCGCCACGCCGAACAGCTTGCTGCCGAGGCGCACCGTGGTGCGGTCGATGACGCGCCCGGCGAGCTGCCCGCAGGCCGCATCGATGTCCTCGCCGCGGGTGCGCCGCACGGTGGCGAGCAGGCCGCGCTTGAGCAGCTCATCGCGGAAGCGCTCGATCGCCGCCGGCGGCGAGCGGCGGTAGCGGGTGCCGGGAAAGGGGTTGAAGGGGATGAGATTCACCTTGGCCGGATGGCCCTTGAGCAGGCGCGCCAGCGCGCGCGCCTGGGCCGGGGAATCGTTCACTCCGTCCAGCATCACGTACTCGAAGGTGACGCTGCGCCCGTTTTGCTCGTCGAGGTAGTGCCAGCAGGCGCTCAGCAGCTCGCCGATCGGGTGCTTGCGGTTGATGGGCACCAGCTCGCTGCGCAGCGCATCGTCCGGGGCGTGCAGCGACACGGCGAGCGCCACGTTGCTCACCTCGGCGAGCCGGTAGATCTGCGGCACCAGCCCCGAGGTCGAGAGCGTCACGCGCCGGCGCGACAGGTCGAAGCCGAAATCGTCGAGCAGGATGTCGAGCGCCGGCACCACGTTGCGGAAGTTCGCCAGCGGCTCGCCCATGCCCATCAGCACCACGTTCGTGACGCGCCGCCCGGCCGCCGAGCCGCGCGGGTCGCCCGCGAGCTCGCGCTCGGCGAGCCACACCTGGCCGACGATCTCGGCGGTGCTCAGGTTGCGGTTGAAGCCCTGCTGCGCGGTCGCGCAGAACGAGCAGTCGAGCGCGCAGCCGACCTGCGAGGAAATGCACAGCGTGCCGCGGTCGGGCTCGGGAATGAACACCATCTCGAACGCCTGGGTCGCATCGGCGCGCAGCAGCCACTTGACCGTGCCGTCGGCGGAGTGCTGCACCGAGACGATCTGCGGGCTGCGCACCTCGGCGCGCAGCGCGAGCCGCGCGCGGAAGTCGCGGGCGAGATCGGTCATCTCGGCGAACGTGCCGGTGCCGCGCTTGTAGATCCAGTGCATCAGCTGGCGGGCGCGGAACGGCCGGCTGCCGAGCTCGGCGACCAGGGTCTCGAGCGCCGGCCGCGGCAGGCCCAGCAGGTTGGTGCGCTCGGTGGCGGATGGGCTCATGGGTTGCAGCGGGCGCGGCTCACCCGCGCGGGTGCAGCTCCGTGACACTGAAGAAATAGGCGATTTCGCGCGCCGCGGTGTCCGGGGAGTCCGAGCCGTGCACCACGTTCTGCTCGATGCTGCGGGCGAAATCGGCGCGGATCGTCCCGGGTGCCGCCTGCTTCGGATCGGTCGCGCCCATGATGTCGCGGTTGCGCGCGATCGCCCCCTCGCCCTCCAGCACCTGCACGATCACCGGACCGGAGGACATGTAGCGCACCAGGTCCCTGAAGAACGGCCGCTCGCGGTGCACCGCGTAGAAACCTTCCGCCTCGCGCTGCGAGAGCTGCAGCATGCGGGCGGCGACGATCGCGAGCCCGGCGCGCTCGAAGCGCCGGTACACCTCGCCGATCAGATTGGCGCGGACACCGTCGGGCTTGACGATGGACAGGGTGCGCTCGAGCGCCATGCAGGTCGTGGCCTTTCTTCGAAGAATGCCCGGCGGATGCGGAAGGCTCCGCGGACCGGAGCGCGCGAGTTTACCTTGGGTGGCGCACCCGCGGCAACGGCGCGGACGCCGGAAGTACCGGTTTGGTAAGGGATTTTCTGGTGCGGCCGGAGGTTCGCGCGGCGAGGCGCGCGCCGGGCGCTCTCAGACCGAGAAGCTCTCTCCGCAGCCGCATTCGCCCTTGACGTTCGGGTTGCGGAAGCGGAACGCCTCGTTCAGCCCCTGTTTCACGAAGTCGACGATCGTGCCGTCGATGAGCTTGAGGCTGCCGGGGTCGACGAACACCTGCACACCGCGGTCCTCGAATACCGCGTCGCCGGGCTGCGGGGCCGCGGCGTAATTGATCACGTAGGCGAAACCCGAACAGCCGGTCTTGCGTACCCCGAGCCGCAGGCCAATCCCGCCGCCGCGTGTCGCGAGGAAGCTCTTGACGCGATTGGCCGCCGATTCAGTGAGTGAGATCGCCATCGACCGTTACATTGTACCGCTTGACTGCCAGTGCGACAGGCACTCGCGCAGCGCATCCTCGATCAGCAGCAGCCTTCCGAGCTTCTCCACCGGCACCGAGCGGCTCGCCGCCCAATCCGCCGGAGCACCCGGCAGGAGCGCCGCGCGCCGGCGGCCGCGGAGCTCGCGGCACAGCCAGCCCGCCACATCCATAGTATGGGGGCAGCCGACCGCCTGGAAACGTGCGTCCTTCACAGTGTCTCCCGCGACCAGCAGCTGAAAGCGCACCCAGGTCTCCTGCCCGGGGCCCCCGGCCTCGCCACTCACCACCGCCGCAGGGATCGACGCGGCGCGCTCGGCCCACCCGGGCGCCGCGCCCGCGGCGGCCGGCGACAGCGCCCGCAGCCGCTCCACCTCGCCGCGCACCGCCCCGGCCGCCAGGTCGACGTCCGCGGGGCGGGTGAAGCGCCCGAGGCTGAAGCGCAGCGAGCTCCCCGCGAGCCGCGCATCGCGCCCGAGTGCCCGCAGTACGTAAGACGCGTCCGCGGAGGCGGAGTTGCACGCCGCTCCGGTCGACACCGCGAGCCCGCCGAGCCCGCTCACCAGGCTCTCGCCCTCCACCCCCTCGAACGACACGTTGAGGATACCGGGAACGCGCGCCGCGCCCGCCCCGTTGAGGTGGGTCCCGCCGAGAGCAGCGAGCGCCGCCCACAGCCGCTCGCGCAGCCCGGTCAGCCGCGGGCCTTCGGTCGGCAGCTCGCACGCGGCGAGCTCGCAGGCGACGCCGAAGCCGACGATCTGGTGCGTCGCCAGCGTGCCCGGCCGCAGGCCCCGCTCCTGTCCGCCGCCGTAGGTGAGCGGCTGCAGCAGCCCGCGCGCGGCGCGGCGCACGTAGAGCGCGCCGATCCCCTTGGGGCCGTAGAGCTTGTGGGCGGTGAAGGAGGCGAAGTCGACCGGGAGCGCGCCGAGACTGAGCGGCACCTTGCCCACGGCCTGCGCGCAGTCGCTGTGGAAGGCGACGTGGTGCGAGCGGCACAGCGCGCCGATGGCCTCGATATCCTGCAGCACGCCGGTCTCGTTGTTGGCGCACATGAGCGAGACCAGCTGCGTGTCCGGGCGCAGCGCCGCGGCCACCGCCGCGACGCTCACCACCCCGGTGCGCTCCGGTGTGAGGTAGGTGACGCTGAAGCCTTCACGCTCGAGGCGCCGGCAGGGATCCAGCACCGCCTTGTGCTCGGTGCGGGCCGTCACCAGGTGGCGGCCGCGGTCGGCGTTGGCGCGCGCCACGCCGAGAATGCCTAAGTTGTCCGACTCGGTGGCCCCGGAGGTGAACACGATC
>DASSQU010000238.1:0-3845 GCA_035702325.1 Steroidobacteraceae bacterium | reverse complement strand
ACATGCCGGTCGAGGTCGGCGGTGCCGGTCTGGACGGCGTGAGCTGGGCGCTCTATGAAAAAGAGCTCGGTTACACCAGCTACGTGCTGCATTTCGGCTGCGTCGGCCGTCCCTCGAACATCCTGCTCGCATGCGTGGGGGCGCAGCGCGAGCGTTATCTGCTGCCGGCGGTGCGCGGCGAGCGCACCGAGTGCCTGGCGATGACCGAACCGGACGCGGGCTCGGACCTGCGCGGCATGAAGACCAGCGCCGTCGAGCGCGGCGGCGACTTCATCATCAACGGCACCAAGCACTTCATCAGTCACGCCGATCACGCGGACTTCGTCATCCTGTTTGCGGCCACCGGCGAGGAGGACGGCGCGCGCGGCCGCAGGAAGCGCATCACGGCCTTCCTGGTCGACATGGGCACCCCGGGCTTCGAGGTGCGGCGCGGCTACCAGAACGTCTCGCACCGCGGCTATACCAACAGCATCCTGCAGTTCACCGACTGCCGCGTGCCCGCCGCGGCGGTGCTCGGCGAGCTGCACCGCGGCTTCGACGTCGCCAACACCTGGCTCGGCGCCACGCGGCTGCAGGTGGCGGCCAACTGCCTCGGCCGTGCCGGGCGTGCCCTCGGGCTCGCCAAGCGCTGGGCGGTGGAGCGCCGGCAATTCGGCCAGCAGATCGGCAAGTTCCAGGGCGTCGCCTTCAAGCTCGCCGACATGGCGGTCGAGCTGCGCGCGGCCGAGCTGCTGACGCTCGAAGCGGCCTGGAAGCTCGAGCACGGGACCGCCACCGACATGGACTTCGCCGCAGCGAAGCTCAAGGCGACCGAGATGCTGGCGATGGTGGCAGACGAGGCGCTGCAGATCCACGGCGGCATGGGGCTCATGACCGAGCTGCCGCTCGAGCGCATCTGGCGCGACGCGCGCATCGAGCGCATCTGGGACGGCACCAGCGAAGTGCAGCGGCACATCATCTCGCGCGCGCTGCTGCGCCCGCTCGGCGGCTGAGCGCGCTTCAGCCGGTCGTCCGGCCGTATTTGCTGCTGCGCGTCACTCCACGGGTGAGCGCCGACGGCGCGCCGGCGCATGCGTGCGCCCGTGATCGGCAAGCCGGGAGTCTGCTTGAAATCGCTTGCCTAAGCCCCTGTTCCTGGCTTTAACTCGATCAGCCCCGTCGCGGCCGCAATCGACCCGTCGCAGACAAGGGAGCAGCGATGCCTGCAGGCAAGAACCGGGTCAAAGCCCCGAAGCGCAAGCGACGTCCGGCGCTGCCGGACGAGCCCGGCGACGCGGCGCATTTGCGGCGGCTGCTCGACGGCATCGGGGTGTTCGTCGGGATGTGCACCCCCGAGGGCATCCTGATCGAAGGCAACCTCGCCGCCCTCAGGGGCACCGGATTTCGACGCCGCGAGGTGCTCGGCAGGCCCCTCAGCGAGATTCCGGCCTTGTGGCCCTCGCCCGAGGATCGCGCGGTGCTCATCGACCTGCTGCAGCGGGCGGCGCAGGGCGAAGTGGTCCACGGCGAGGTGTCGGCGCGGCTCGCCACGGGCCGCATCGCCATCTTCGATGCCACCTTCAGCCCCAGGCGCGACGCCAGCGGGCGGATCCGGCAGATCGTGCTGAGCGGCGTCGATGTCACCGCGCACAAAGCAGCCGAATCCGCCCTGATCGCCCTCAATCGCAGCCTGCGCGTGCTGAGCGCATGCAACGCCGCCGTCACCCGCGCCACCGACGAGCAGCAGCTGTTGCAGCGCATCTGCCGGCTCATCGTCGAAGCGGGGGGTTACCGCTTCGCCTGGGTCGGCTACGCCGAGCACGACGGTGCGCGGCGCGTGCGCCCCATCGCCCATGCCGGCCACGAAGCCGGGTACCTGGCCGGCCTGCGCGTTACCTGGGACGAGTCCCCGCACGGCCGCGGACCCACGGGGAATGCCATCCGCACGGGTAAGCCGCAGCGCGTGCGCTGGATCGAGCGCGAGGCGGCCTTCGAGCCCTGGCGCAGCGACTCGCTGGCGCGCGGCTACGCCTCTTCCATCGCCATTCCGCTGCTGTCGGGATCGACCTGCTTCGGGGCGCTGAATATCTACTCGGCCGTGCCGGATGACTTCAGCGACGAGGAACAGGTGCTGCTGCTCAACCTCGCCGCGGATCTTGCCTATGGTATCGAGGCACTGCGGACCCACAGCAAACACGAGACCGCCGAGCGCCGCGTCCACACGTTCCGCAGCCTGCTCGATCGCACCAACGACCTGGTTTACGTGATCGACGCGGCGAGCGGCGCGATTCTCGACGTCAACGATGCGGTCTCGCGGCGTCTCGGCTACAGCCGCGAGGAGCTGCTGAAGATGAAGGTCACGGACTTCTCCCTGACCGCCGCGGCTGCTCCCTGGCCCGACCGGGTCGAAGCCGTGCGCGCCGTGGGCTCGACCGTGACCGAGGCCCAGCATCGCTCCAGGGACGGTGAGCTCGTACCCCTCGAGGTCAGCCTGAGCTACGTCGAGCAGGACGATCGGCGCTACCTGGTCAACGTCGCCCGCGACATCACCGAACGCAAGCGCCAGCAGGAGCTGATCGTGCGTCTCGGACGCGTGCTGCGCATGCAGAGTACGATCAATGCGGCGGTCCTGCGGATCGAGGATCGCGACGAACTGCTGCAGGAGGCCTGCCGCATCGCCGTCGACATCGGCGGCTTCGATCGCGCGGTGGTCTCGATCGTCAATGCGGACGGCCGCAGCGCGACGCCGTGCTTCAGCGCCGGTCCCGGCACGGACTTTCCGGTGCCGGCGACCATCCGTATCGCGCACGGCGACGAGCCCGACGCGAGCCTCACCAGCCGGGCATTGCGCACCGGCAAGGTCGAGATATCGAGCGACGTCACGCAATCCGAGCCGCCGGTGGCGATGCGATCCGAGCTGATCGAGCGCGGATTCAAGGTGATGGTCGCGCTGCCGCTGGTCGTCGAAGGCGCCAAGGTCGGCGCGCTGATGCTGGCCTCGCGCGACCCGAATCTGGTCCGCGACGAGGAGCTGCTGCTGCTGCAGGACATCATGCTCAGCCTGTCGTTCGCGTTGCGCTCGCAGCGCCAGGCGAGCGTCGCCAAGTTCCTCGAGACCTACGATCCCTCCACCGGTCTCGCCCGGCGAACGCTGTTCTGCCAGCGCGTCGACCGGCTGCTGCACGAAGGACTCGGCTCCGGGCAGGCGCCCGCGGTCGCCGTAGTCGACATCCGTCAGATGAGTCACATCAACGACAGCTACGGACGCCGCTTCGGCGACCTGCTGGTGCAGTGCGTCGCCGAACGGCTCAAGGAAACCGTGCCGAACGACGACTGCATAGGCGACCTCGGCGGAGGCCGGTTCGCGCTGCTGCAATTCTCCCTGGGCGCCGGCGACGAGAGCATCAACTCCCTGCTCGACGGCGCGGTCTTCAACGAGCCGTTCGTGATCGAAGCGCGTACGATCCGGGTATCGTGCAAGTCCGGCGTGGCGCGCTTCCCCACCGACGGACACGACTGCAGCATGCTGCTCGAGAAGGCGGAGGCGGCGCTGAAGCGCGCCAAGGAGACCGGCGAGCAGTATCTGCACTACCAGATCGAGATGCACAGCGAGCTCGCCGAGCAACTGTCGCTCGAGCATCGCCTGAGAACCGCCGTCGATCAGCAGCAGTTCGCCGTGCACTACCAGCCGCAGGTCAACATACGGTCGGGACGCATCGAGTCGATCGAGGCGCTGCTGCGCTGGAATGACCCGGCCCGGGGGCTGGTGCTGCCGGGCGCATTCCTGCCGCTGCTCGAATCCTCCGGCCTGATCGTCAACGTGGGCCACTGGGTGCTCGAGCAGGTCGCGCGCGACTGCCGGCACT
>DASSQU010000237.1:0-3609 GCA_035702325.1 Steroidobacteraceae bacterium | reverse complement strand
GCGCGGCAGGTCGCGAGGGAGGCAGCCTGATGCCCGGCGACGGCGAGCCGCACGTCAGCCGCCCGTTGCTGCGCACGCCCTTCCACGGGCGCGCGCGCAGCCTGAGTCAGCTCGACAGCTTCATTCCCCGGTCGGGCTATACGACCGTGGATGTGTTTACCTCGGTCGAGCACGAGTATTTCGCCATCCGCAACTCCGCCTCGCTGTACGACCTGACACCGCTGGTCAAGTACCGCATCACGGGGGCGGATGCGCTGCGCTTCCTCAACCGCCTGACGACGCGCGACCTCGCCAGGCTCGCCCCCGGGCGCGTCGCGTACTGCGTGTGGTGCAACGACGCCGGTCACCTCATCGGCGACGGCACGATCTTCTGTCTGGGTGCGGGCGAGTACCGGCTGTGCACCGCCGAACGCCAGCTCGACTGGCTGCTCGATTCCGCCGTCGGCTTCGCGGTCGACATCGAGGAGGTGACCGAGGAAGTGGCGGCGCTCGCGCTCCAGGGTCCGACCTCGTGCGCGCTGCTGATGAAGGCCGGCCTCGCCGGCATCGAGCGGCTGCGGCCCTTCGAGCTCGGCTGGTTCATGCTGCCGGGTGCCGCCGATGCACGGCTCATGGTCTCGCGCACCGGCTTCACCGGCGATCTCGGCTACGAGCTGTGGATGGCGCCGGCGGATGCCGGGCGGATCTGGGACGCGCTGCTGGAGGCGGGCCGCACGCGCGGCGTTCGTGCCGTTGGCTCGCGGGCGCTCAACATCGCGCGCCTCGAAGCCGGGTTCCTTCTCCCCCACGTCGACTTCGTCCCGGCCGGGCGTACGGTCTACGCCGGCACCGAGCGCTCGCCGTTCGAGCTCGGGCTCGCCCGGCTGGTCGACTTCGGCAAGGGCCACTTCACCGGGCGGCGGGCGCTGCTCGCCGAGCAGGCACGGGACCCGGCGCGGCTGCTGGTCGCGCTCGACGTCGATGGCACCAAGCCCGCGCACAACGCGCTGCTGTACTCCGCGCGGAGTCGGCGCCGCCAGGTGGGCAGCGTCACCTCGGCCGCCTGGTCGCCGACCACCAAGCGCAACCTCGCGCTCGCCATGGTGGAGGCGCCACACTTCGCCATGGGCGGGGCGCTGTGGGCGGAGGTCTATCTCAGCCGCGAACTGCTGTGGGAGCGCCGGGTGGTGCAGGCGCGCGTGGTCGAGCGGCCGTTCTTCGCCCCGGAGCGCCGCCGTGCGACCCCGCCGGCGGAATTCTGAGCGTGACGCCCGCGCAGCTCACGGGGCTCGCCCAGGCGCGGTGACCGCGTGCGAGCCGGAGGTGCGAGCGGACCGGCGCTCACTCGCGTGGTGCGGCGGCCGATGATACCGTGACGGGCGCATGTCATCAGGCGATACACCCGCGGCCGCCGCGGCCGCCGCGGCCGACGAACGCGCCGAAGAGCTGAACACCAGGGCCGCGGGCGTCGTCGGGCTCGCGGTGCTGTGCAGCCGCATCCTGGGACTCGCGCGCGAGCAGATCTTCGCCGCGCTGTTCGGCGGTGGGCGCGTCATGGACGCGTTCACCATCGCCTTCCGCATCCCCAATCTGCTGCGCGACCTGTTCGCCGAAGGGGCGCTGTCGACGGCGTTCGTCACCACCTTCAGCAAGACGGTCGCGACCGACGGCGACGCGGCCGCCTGGCGGCTGGCCGACAAGGTGGCGACCCTCGCCACGGTCACCCTGAGCGCGATCACCGTGCTCGGAATCGTGTTCGCACCGTGGCTGGTGGCGGTGCTGGCGCCGGGATTCACCGGCGCCAAGGCGCAGCTCACCGCCGAGCTCACCCGCATCATGTACCCCTTCATCCTGCTGGTGTCGCTCGCCGCGCTGGTGATGGGGATGCTGAACGCCCGCAACGTATTCGGCGTGCCGGCGCTGGCTTCGAGCTTCTTCAACCTGGGGTCGATCGTCGCCGGCGTGCTGCTGGGGCTGTGGCTCGATCCTCACTTCGGCGAGCGCGCCATCCTCGGGCTCGCGATCGGCACGCTGATCGGCGGCGCCCTGCAGCTCGGCGCGCAGCTGCCGGCGCTGCGCGGGCTCGGCTACCACTACCGGCCCGACTTCCGCTGGCGCGATCCCGGGGTCGCCTCGATCCTGCGGCTCATGGGGCCGTCGCTCATCGCGGCGAGCACCACGCAGGTCAACGTGCTGGTCAACTCGGTGTTCGCGTCCGAGCTCGGCGATGGACCGACCTTCTGGCTCACGGTCGCCTTCCGGCTGATGCAGCTGCCGCTCGGGATCTTCGGCGTGGCGCTCGGCACGGTCACGCTGCCGCTGCTCGCGCGCCTGGCGGCTACCGGCAACACCGCGGCCTTTCGCCGCGAGCTCGCCCGCGGCATGCGGCTCGCGTTCCTCATGACCATACCGGCCAGCATCGGGCTGATGGTGCTCGCCGAGCCGATCATCTCGGTGCTCTACCAGCACGGCCGCTTCGGCGCGCACGAGACGGCGGAGTCGGCCGGCGCGCTGCGCTACTACGCCATCGGCCTGTGCGGCTACGCCGCCCTGAAGGTGCTGGTGAACGCTTTCTACGCGATCGACCGGCGCAAGACCCCGATGGTGGTGAGCTTCATCGCCGTGGGGCTCAACCTGCTGCTCAACTGGATCTTCACCGTGCAGCTCGGCTGGGGTCACCGGGGACTCGCGTTTTCCACCGCCTGCGTCGCCACCAGCAATTTCCTCATCCTCTACCTGCTGATGCGCACGCACCTCGGCCGGCTCGAGTCGCGCGCCATGGGCGTGCTGCTCGCCAAGGTGGCGCTCGGCTCGCTGGCGCTGCTCGCCATCGCCTGGGGCGGCGGGCAGCTGCTGCTCGCGGGCTGGGCGAGCGAGCGCTTCTGGCCGAAGCTGGCGAGTCTGCTGCTTGTCATCGCCTGCGCGGCTGCCGCGTTCTTCGCCTGTGCGAGTGCGCTGCGGATCGGCGAAGTGCGGGATCTCGCGGGCGCGCTGCGGCGCCGGCTGCAGCGCGCGCGCTGAGCGCCGCGCTGCCGCACGCCGCGGCGTTCAGGCGCGATTCAGCCACTACACGGGACGATGAATCCATGAAGCCATACCTGCGATTCGTTGCGGCGCTCGCCCTGCTGGCCGGTCCTGCGGCTCCGGCGCTCGCACAGACGTACCAGTATTCCTATCCGGCGGTGCGGCCGGTGCAGTGGTACATCGACGGTGGCGCGAGCATCACCGAGGGGCAGACCGCCGGGGATTTCGACAACGGCTTCACCATCGGCACCGGAGTGACGGTGCATCCCGGCCCCGGCCCGTTCGCGCTGCGGCTGGATCTGAACTACAGCCGCTCCGGGGCGACCGATCAGTTCATCGCGCTGAACGAGGCCGCGACCGGTACGCCGATCGACCACGGCTCGATGCAGACCGTCACCGGGTTCGTCAACGCGGTATTCGAGGCGCCCATCAACCCCTGGGCGCGTTTCTACGCCACCGGCGGGGTGGGGCTCGGGTACCGGCGCGTCGAGCTCACGCAGAACGGCTTCTTCTGCGACCCGTTCTTCTGCGGGCCCGGCTTCGGTAACGCGCTGGTGGCGAGCAGCGACGTGACACGCTTCGCCTGGAACGCCGGCGGTGGCGTCG
>DASSQU010000236.1:0-4671 GCA_035702325.1 Steroidobacteraceae bacterium | reverse complement strand
TTCTCCACCTACCCGGTCCGAACCGTGGCTTGCGTGCTGCATTGCAGCGCACGGGTCGGGGTGACCACTCCTCGCCAGTGCATCCCGCGGCAACGGGCGCATAATTCACTGCCGCAGAAATATAGCAAGCAGCCGGTTCAGAGGCTCCGGGGGAGTCCTCTTCCGAATCCACTCTCAGGAGGTGCTTCGATGCCGATGCACACCCGACGTGAGCTTCTGCGCACGTCACTGCTGCTGGGGGGCGCACTCTGCGCGCCGCGTGTCATCGCTGCAACCCAGAGCTACTGGACCTCGCCCGGTCGTTTCGCGCTTTTCGTCGGGGCGAATCCGGCGTTCGTCGACTCGTTTCAGATCCTGACCCAGCCGGCGCCGATGCAGCCGTTGAGAACCACACCCACAGCAGCGTCAGCGCCGGCTGTAGCCTCTTCCGCAACCAGCACGCTTGCGTCCACTAGTCCAGTCGTTAGACCGCCAACGACCATTGTTGCCGCCAGCCAGCTCCGTGCTGCTTATCAGTTCAGCTTCTCGTCCACCGTCTGGCTCGGCGGCAGTCAGTCGCTCGCCAGCTGGGTGGCGGGCGCTGTCAATCACTCACCCAGCCTCCAGGACGGCAGCGTCTGCAGCTATGACTTCAACTACCGTCAGGTTGCCCGGGAGGACTGGACGGCCGGCGCGATAAGTCAGGTGATTTGGCCGGGCTGCGAAGCCGCCTCCACGACCACGGCATTCCCGGTGATTACCGTAGATGCGGCCACCATGCGCTGGGTGAAGGGCGACGGCTCTTCCATCCCCGGGACACTCCTCGCACCCAAGCAGAAATACTGGCGCACTTGCGATTTTCGCGTCACTTCGAACGTCAACATCAACGCAGCGCAGATTGCCAGCGTGAGCGCATTGACCTTCGCCCCGTCCGCGTACGCCGGCAGCGTCGCATTCGGTTACAACACCGGTGCGCAACCGGCCATGGTGCTCGCTCCGTTCACGACTGCGCTGCAGACGGGCGGTATGCTGATCGCCGGCCAGTCAACCGACATCGCTATCGCGTTTCTGACTCCTGGCCTGACGGCGACCCTTGCGACAATCACCTTGCGCGACTGCCGCGTTGCGAGCGTCGGCAACGTGTCGCCGCGAGCGGTCGTCACCATGAATTATGCGGACGCATCGCTCAGCGTCTCGCCCGTCGCATGATTGAAGCGAGATCGTCAGACTCCGGGTTCCTGGCCGCGCGCACACGCCGAAGGCAGCCTGACAATGGAGAGTCTCCCGCCACGGCGGCTTAACGGCACGCGCACCGCGGGGCCCGTTGCAGCCTCGTCTGCGCGGTCGCACCAGTGGCTCAGGGGCTGCTGCGCCGCCACGCTCGTTGCTGCGCACGCGGCCGGCCTGTCCGGCTGCGCGCCGGCGCCACCGCCCGTGCAACGTCCGCCGCCGGCGGTCGACCGGCAGCAGATCGAGCAGGCGGTCGCCCACATGATGGGACGCACCGCACCATCGCAACCGAAGCCGCCGCCCGGTGGCATCGAGGTGGTGGTCGGTACCGGCCACACGGCCCCGCTCGTCAGCGTGGCCGCGAGCCCGGACGGGCGGTACGTACTCTCCGCGAGCATCGACGAGACGGTCAGGCTCTGGGACACCGCGGCTGGCCAGGAAATCCGCAACCTGCCGAACGCAAGCGTCGCGCCGGCGCTCGCTCTGGGTTTCAGCGCCGATGGCGCGCGGGCACTCATCGGCTACGGAGAGGGTACGCAGCTCCTCGACACGGCGACCGGCGCGCTGGTGGCGCGCCTCGACGCGGGCAACATGGCGGGCGGGATGACGCCGCTGCTGATCAACTCGAGCGGCCGCGTCGTCAGCGCGCAGCTCTCGAGCGGGCCGGCGATCATCGACGGATCGGGCGGTGCCATTCTGTGGTCGGTTCCCGGCGCCGAGCGCCTGCA
Organism: Steroidobacteraceae bacterium; assembly: GCA_035702325.1. Taxonomy (GTDB): domain Bacteria; phylum Pseudomonadota; class Gammaproteobacteria; order Steroidobacterales; family Steroidobacteraceae; genus 13-2-20CM-66-19. The sequence goes on along the minus strand of DASSQU010000236.1, from coordinate 2,734 downwards.
GCAGCTGGCTTTGAGCGAGGACGGCACGATCCTGGCGTTGCGGCTGGCGACTGCGCTGCAGTCGGAAGCCGCGGGCGGCGGCCTGGTCCGCCATGAGATTCAACTGTGGGACCTTCGCGCGCGCCGGCTGCAGACCCGCCTCGCCGTGCAGCAGCGCAAGGGCTTCGGCGGGCGCATCGCCCTGAGCCCGAACGGCCGTCTGCTCGCGGTCGAGGTTGGGGACGGAAGTGTGCAGCTGATTGACACGTCTGCCGGCGGGGTCGTTGCGACCTTTGCAACCGCTGCAGCCGTGCCGCCCGCGGCGATGTCGACGCTCGCCTTCAGTCCCGACGGCACGCTGCTCGCCTATGCGTCGGTGTACGGGATCGCCCGGCTGTGGCGCGTGAGCGACCGCACCCTGATCGCGAGCCTCGACGCCTCCACCGTGAGTTTTTCCGCGGATGGGCGCCAGCTCGTCGTCGGCAAGGCGAGCGGCGGAGCCCCCGTCATGTACGACCTGCAGAGCGGTCGCGAGGCGCCGGTCGCTTCCGGCGCATCCGAGGTCGTCGACCTGTCGTTGATCGCGGGGGGTGCAGGGGCCGTGACCGCGGCCGGCCCGGGCGGCGCCAAAGTCTGGGACCTGGCCAGTGGACAGCTGCTCGCCTCGCTCCCCTGCCCGGACGCCGGCGGCGCCCGCTCCGTCGCCGCGAGTCCGGCACGTCCGCTCGTCGCGATCGGCTGCGCTGACGGCTCGGTGTCTTTGACCGAGCTTGTCCCGCCTTACGCCACGCATGTCCTGAGGCCAGCGTCCGCCGAGCACGCCTTCCGGAACGTGCTCGTGCGCTTCGACGCTGAGGGGCGGCGCCTGGTCACGGTAGTCGAGGATGAGCTCGCGGCGTGGGACCTGGCATCCGGCCAGGCGCTGCAGCGTGTGAGACTGCCGGCAGCGCCACCGCCGCCGTCGATGCCGGGATTCGCGCCGGGCGGCAGGCCGCAAGCTGAGGCGCCGGCGCCAGCAATGGGCAAGAACGCGGGGAGCGAGGCCGAGCTGATGACCTCGCCCGACCGGGTGCAAGCGCTCGCCGTCCGGGCGGACGGCGCCGTGGCGGCGATCGGTCGCGCAACCGAGCTCAGCGTCTGGGATCTGAGCTCGGGACGCATGATCGGACGGCTCGCCCCACCCGCTTCGACGGCAGCCGGCGCGGCGTCAGGCCACCCCGGCTCGCTGGCAGACTTCTTCGGCGGCGCGCCCGGCCGTCCCGGGGCACCGGGCGGTGCTCCTGCCTCGATCGATGTGGGCGGCATGCTCCAGGCGTTCAACCCGCAACGCAACGGCGCGACCGGCCTCGCGTTCAGTCCGGACGGACGGATGCTGCTCGCATCGGGCTCGTATGGTCAGCGTCTTTGGGACCTGCAGAGCGGTCACGAGATTCGGCTGCCGAGCGCCGCCGCCTCCCGCGCCGTGACGACCCCGGCTGCCATGGATCCGATGGCGTTGCTCGGGCAGCTCGAGATGGCGCCCTCCTTGAGCGCCGCACTGAGTCCGGACGGCCGCATCGCCGCGCGCGCATACGGCCAGTCGATTCGCCTGGTCGATCTCGCAACCGGCGCGCAGGTTGCCGAGTTGACGGGCCACACGAGCGCTGTAACCGCGCTGGCCTTCTCCCGGGACGGCCGCCGGCTGGTCAGCTGCGGACGCGACGGTTCGCTGCGCATCTGGTCGCTCGCCACGGGTCGCGAGGTCGTGGCGATGTACGGGGTCGGACGCAGCGACTTCGTCGCCGTGACGCCCGATCGCTATTACCGCGTGTCACGCCACGAGCTGCACAGCGTGGCGTTCCGAGTCGGCGACCAGCTCTTCCCGTTCGAGCAGTTCGACCTGCGCTTCAATCGGCCCGACCTGGTGATGGAGCGGCTCGGGCTCGCGCCGGCCGCACTGGTCGCCGCATACCGGCACGCCTACGAGAAACGACTGAAGAAGACGGGCTTCGCTCCCGGCGCGCTCGGCGCTGATCTGCACCTGCCGAGCATCGAGGTCGTGACCCGCGATCTGCCCCTCACGACCGCGGCAACGAGCATCGGCATGCGCGTGCGTGCCGCCGACAATGCCGTGGCTCTGGACCGGATCAACGTCTATGTCAATGACGTTCCGGTGTTCGGCTCGGCCGGAATACCCGTCACACCCGGCGCGCAGATCGAGGAACGCGACCTCGAGGTGCCGCTCGCCGCCGGTCACAACAAGATCCAGGTGTCCGCTCTCAACCGCCTGGGCGCCGAGTCGCTGCGGCGCACCCTGTACACGACCTCGACCGCCAGTCCCGAGCCGTGGGACGCCTGGGTGGTCGCGATCGGCGTGAGTGCCTATCGCAACCCGCGCTACGCCCTGCGTTTTGCCGCCAAGGATGCCGCCGACCTTGCCCAGGCGTTTCGCGCGCTCGATGGGCGGCTTGGGGTACACCGTTCCGTACACGTCCTGCTGCTCACCGATCGGGACGCGACACGCGCCGGCATTCATGCCGCGAAGCAGTGGCTGCAGCAGGCGCATCGCCAGGACCTCGCGGTGGTGTTCGCCGCCGGCCACGGTATCGTCGACGACGACCAGAACTACTTCTACGGCACGTGGGACATCGATGCCGACAACCCGGCCGCAGCCGGGCTGCCCTTCGAGGACTTCGAGGATCTGCTGGATGGGATCGCGCCGCTGCGCAAGCTGCTGCTGGTCGACACCTGCTTCTCGGGCGAGATCGACAAGGAC
>DASSQU010000235.1:0-6095 GCA_035702325.1 Steroidobacteraceae bacterium | reverse complement strand
GCACCGGCATCAGCTCCGCCAACGATGCGCTGCCGGCCAGCTACCAGGTCGACACCGGCACGATCGACGAGAGCGCGACGCCCGCCGGCACGCTGCTCGAGGCGAGCGGCGTCGTCAGCGCCTTCGGCGCCGCGCCGCCGGACTTTACCGCCACGACGGTCACCCCCGGCAGCGCCGTCACGCAGCAGCTGGTGGTCGAGTGGATCAACGGCGGTGCGGCGACTCCCTTCTCGAGCCTGAGCAGCTCGGGGCTGGTGGTCGACCTCAGCAATGCGCATCTCGGCACGACGCACTACATCGCGACCGGGCCGACACAGGTGGATATCACCACGCTCCCGGCGAGCCCCCAGATCGCCTTCGGCTCCGGCTTCCTCACGCTGGCGTACGGCGGCAAGGGCAGCACCTCGGTCTTCAACGGCGCCAGCGCCTTTGCCACCGGGCTCGCCGGCGCACTGACCGGCACCAATGCCGTGTACCGCCTGGTGTGCGTCGGCCAGTATTCGGCCGCCACCAACACCTTCACCGCCACGCGGGTGAGCGTGGCGTTCCAGGGCTAGGCGGCAGCGCCGCGGGGCCGGGCACATGCCCTGGAAACGGCGCCCATTCCGCCGCGGCCCGCTGTCCCGCGCCCTCAACATCGCGGATCTGCGCGAGCTCGCGCGCCGCCGCGTGCCGGGCTTCGCCTTCGAGTACGTCGAGGGCGGCGCCGAGGACGAGTGCACGCTGCGGGGCAACCGCGAGGCGCTGGCGCGGCTGCGCCTCGTGCCGCAAACGCTCATCGACACCTCCGGCCGCCACCTGCGCACCACCATCATCGGCCGCGCCGCCGAGGCGCCGCTCGTCATCGCACCCACGGGCCTCAACAACCTGCTGCACCCGCGCGGCGACCTTGCGCTGGCGCGCGCCGCGGCGCGGCGCGGCATTCCGTTCACACTGAGCTCGCTCTCCACCACGCGGCTCGAGGACGTGGCGACGCGGGCCGGCGGACGGCTGTGGATGCAGCTCTACGTGCTCAAGGACCGCGCCATCGCGCGCGACATCATGCAGCGCGCCGGCGCCGCCGGCTATGAGGCGCTGGTGTTCACTACCGACGCCAACGTGTTCGGCAGCCGCGAGTGGGATCAGCGCAGCTACCGCGCGCCCGGACGGCCCACGCTGCGCACCGTACTCGATGCGCTCCGCCATCCGCACTGGATGACCGAAGTGCTGCTGCGCAACGGCATCCCCCGCTTCCGCAACGTGGAGTCGTTCCTGCCGCCCGGCGCCGGCAGCGCCGTGGGCGGCAGCACCGTCATCCCGCAACTGTTCGCGCCCACGATCAGCTGGGACGACATCGCCTGGATCCGCCAGTACTGGCGCGGCAAGCTCCTCATCAAGGGGGTGCTCACGGCCGCCGATGCCGAGCGCGCCGCGGAGCTCGGCTGCGACGGCATCATGCTCACCAACCACGGCGGACGGCAGCTCGATTACTGTGTCGCCCCCATCGACGTGCTGCCGGAGATCGCCGCCGCGGTCGGCACGCGCCTGCCGATCCTGATCGACAGCGGCTTCCGCCCCGGCACCGAGCGCGCGACGCTCTACGGGCTCGGTGCAGCCGGCGAGGCCGGCGTCGAGCGGGCGCTCGACATCATCACCTCCGAGCTCGATCGCGTGCTCGGGCAGCTCGGCTGCAATTCGGTCGCCGAGCTCGGTCCGCGGCACGTGCGGCGGGAGTGACCGGGCCGCCCGGCGCTCAGCGCTCGGGCGACTTGAGCAGCTCCTCGAGATAGCCCTTCCACAGCGCCGCGACGGTATGCGAGCCGTGTCCGCGGGTTTCGCTGCTGTAGGGGATCACGACCGCCCGTCCGTGGGGCACGCGCCTGATCTCCCGCTCGAGAATGTGCAGCTCGGGCGGATTGATCAGATCGTCCGCGGAATTCACCGCGATGAGCGGCGCCTGGATCTTCTCGAGCGCCGGGCCCGGATCGTAGTCGCGCGAAGCGGCGAAGGCGTACAGCACGTCGTTGGCGTCGTGGGTCTTCATTCCCTCCTCGACATACGCGTCGATCACGCGATCCGCCTGCGCGAGTGTCGGCGCTTCCTCCTGCCGCAGCACCGGGTTGCTGCTCATCAGCCACAGCAGCCCGAGCGCGGTGCGCAGCGCAGGGGGCTGGGTGGTGTAATCACCGCCGCGCCAGTCGGGATCGTTGCGGATTGCATCCATGAGCGTGCGCCGGAACACGCGGTTGCGGCCCGAGATCTGTACCGGCAGGCAGGCGAGCGGCATGAGCGCGTCCATGAAGGCGGGGTGCTCCTCGCCCCACAGCCAGGTGTGCATCCCGCCCATGGAGGTACCCATGACGAGGCGCAGGTGGTTCACCTTCAGCCCGGCGCTGAGCAGCAGGTACTCGGCCTGCACCTGGTCGTGGTAGCCGAAGCGGGGGAAGCGGGCGTGCAGGCCGTCGCTCGGCTTGCTCGACTTGCCGTGGCCGAGATCGTCGGGGAGCACCAGGTAGTAGCGCGTCGCATCGAGGGGCTGGCCCGCGCCAAAGAGCTCGCCGGCGAACGTCGGCCGCAGGAACTGGGCGCCACTGCCGGTGGTGCCGTGCAGGATGAGCACCCCGTTGCGCACCACGCCGTGCGCATCGCGCCGCGGCTTGCCGAGCGTGCGGTAATGGATGCGCAGCTGCGCGAGCGACTCGCCCGATGCGAACCTGAAGTCGTGGATGAGGTAATCGCCCTCGACGGGCGTGGGATAGTCTGCGGCAAACGCCCGTGCGGCGAGCAGCAGCCCCGCCGCCAGCACCGCCGCCCGGCTCTCGCTCCTCATGCGGCCGCCCTCCCCTGCAGGCGCTCGGCCACCCAGTCGTCCATCACCCGCTCGAGCACCGCAAGCGGCATGGGGGCGGCCATCAGGGCGACGTCATGGAAATCACGGATGTCGAACCTGCTGCCGAGCCTGGCGCGCGCATCGGCGCGCAGCTTCAGCCAGCGCGTCTGACCCACCTTGTAGCTGGTCGCCTGGCCGGGCCAGGTGCAGTAGCGCTCGACTTCGGCGGTCATGGCACCCCGGTCTTCGCCGGTGGTGGAGACGACGTAGTCGATGGCCCGCTCGCGGCTCCAGCCCATGGTGTGAATCCCGGTATCCACCACGCAGCGTGCCGCACGGAAGATCAGTGCGCGCAGCATCCCGAGCCGCGCGAGCGGCTCGGCGTCGTAGAGCCCCATTTCGTCGCACAGCTGCTCGGCGTACAGCGCCCAGCCCTCGGTGTTGGCGGAAAAACCGCCGCCCGCCTTGCGGATGAGCGGGAGCCTGGGCATCTCGAGCACCAGCGCGAGCTGGAAGTGATGGCCGGGTTCCGCCTCGTGATGCACCAGCGTCGGCAGCGACCAGCGCGGCAGTGCGCGGGTGTCGCGCAGGTTGATGTAGAACGCCCCCGGGCGCGAGCCGTCGAGCGCCGGCCGCTGGTAGTAGCCGCCCGGCGCACCGACCTCCGTGTAGGCGGGAACGCGCCGGACCTCGACCGGGGTCTTCGGCAGCACGCGGAAGTATTTCGGCAGGTACGGCTGCAGCTGCTTGATGAGGCCGTTGCAGTAATCGAGGATCTGCTGCCGGCCGGCGTCACTGTCCGGGAACAGATGCTGCGGATCGCGGGCGAGTGCCTGCACGCGCTCGGCCACCGTCCCCTCGGTCCTGCCCTGCGCCTTGAGGATCGCGTCCATGCGGGCACTGATCTCTTTCGCCTGCTCGAGGCCGAGGCGGTGGACCTCCTCGGCCGTCATATCGGTGGTGGTCGCGTGACGCAGCGCCACCTGGTAGAGCGAGTGCCCCTGGGGCAGGCGCGCGACTCCGGCGTCGTGCACGGCGTGCGGACGCAGCTTCTTCAGCTCCGCGGCCTGCCGGTCGAGCGCCGGATAGATCTCCCGCTCGACGATGCGGGCGGCGCCGGCGCCGTAATCGCCGGTGAGGCCGAGCTTCCTCGTCCGCGTGGCCACCGAGGTCGCGAGGATCGAGTCCGCGGCAGCGATGCCGCGGAATTTCTCCATCTGCTCGAGCGTGCGGTCGATGAGGAAGTCCGGCGGCACCACTTTCAGCCCCGCATCGTGCCGCACGCGCTCGGTCTCCTGGTCGAGCATCTGCGCGAAGGCCCGCAGGCGCGCGAGGTAGGCGTCGGCATCCTCGCCGCTCTTGATCGGGTGCTGGCGGTCGAGGAAGGTCGGCACGCTCTGGTAGGAGCCGGTGAGCTGACTCACTACATAGGGGTTCGCCACGCCGGTGCCGTATTCGAAGGGCTGGGTGCGTACCTCGGTCTCGAGCTGGAACATCACGGTGTCGTAGCTCGCACGGTCCGCGCCCGTGACGGAGTTGCGATCCAGGGCCTTGAGGCGCTCGAGCTGCCAGGCGTACTCGGCCTTGTTCTCGTGCACCGCGGCGAGCGACTCGTCGGTCAGCTTCGCCCGGGCCCAGGCGTACTTGCCCGTGTCGAGACCGAGACTGGTGAGCTGCTCGGGGTGACGGGTGAGACGCTCGGCCATGAAGGTATCGAACATCGCAGCGAGACGCGCCGCCGGCGTCTGATCGCCGGCGGGCTCGGCGCCCGATGCGACCCGGGCGAGTGTTGCGGCCACCGAGGCGGCGACGAGGGAACCCGTGGCGGTGACGAACTGTCGGCGATTGATCACGACATACACTCCTTTGCGCACCCCGGCGCGGTGCAGCACAGGTTCGGGGGCAGCGGGCGGGCGCGCCGCCCGCACATGGCCGCAGCTTCAGGCCGCCAGCGTTCCCTTCTGTCTGGCGGTGTGCGTGGCGATCAGATCCATGAGCGCCGGCGAGAGGCAGTCGTATGGCTCGAGCCTCAGTTCCCTGAGGCGCGCACGCACTTCGCCCATGCGCGCCGGCGGGAATCCCGATTCGATGATGGAAGAGACGAAGGCGGCGAACTCCGGAGCCGACCAGCCGCTGTCCTTCGAGAGCTCGGTATGGACGAAATCGAAGCCGTAGAACGGATGGTCCTTGTTCTCGATGCGGCCGTACATGTGCACGCCACACCCCGTGCAGGCGTAGCGCTGAATGGCGGCCTTCGGGTCGACGATCTTCAGCTTGTTCGCATTGGCCGTGACGCTCAGCCGGTCGCGTCCGACTACCGCCACCATCGAGAACAGCGCGCCCTGGGGCTTCCAGCACCTGGTGCAGCCGCACACGTGGTTGAACGCCGTGTTGCTCTTCAGCATCACGGTCACCGGTGCGGAGCTGCATCTGCACGTGAGCGTACCGCCGGCGAAATCCTTCTTGCCGGGCCTTACGCCGCCATCGACGGCCGGATGGATCGCAGTAGCCATGGGGATTTCTCCTGAGTTTTTCTGCCGGGAGCGTGCGCCGCGCGCCCGTCAGTGTACGCGCCCCCCGGCGGCGAAGGCCATTACGACTTGTCACGGAGCGGCCTTCCGGAGCGACAATGGCACCTTTCCGGAAGACAGCTGCACGAGGATGCCATGGCGGAAACGGTGTTCGGCAAGATCATCCGGGGCGAGATCCCGTGTCACAAGGTCTACGAGGATGACAGGGTGCTGGCGTTCCTCGACATCAATCCTCTGAGCAGCGGGCACACGCTGGTGATCCCCAAGGAAGCGGCCGAGACCCTGGATCGACTGTCGGACGAATCGGCCGCAGCGCTCGGGCGGGTACTGCCGCGCATCTGCCGCGCCGTGCTCGCCGTCACCGGCGTGCGCGAATACAACGTGCTCGAGAACAACGGCGCCGCAGCGCACCAGGCGATCGCGCACGTGCACTTTCACATCATCCCGAAGCCGAACCCTCGCGAAGGCTTGGGGATCGGCTGGCCGATGGCGAGCCTCGATCACGGAGCGGGTGCCGAGCTCGCGGCGCGGATCGCGAAAGCGATCTGCTGAGGCACCGGCGGGACAGGAAGTCTCCGGTCCCGATCACGAGCCCAGGCGGGGCATGGCGGGCTGAGCTTTCCCGGCGCGAGATCCCGCAAATTCCGGCGCGCGGAGATCTCTTCGAGCACCTGTACGATCAAGTCGACCCCGGGGAACCGGCCCGCCCGTGATCAAACGACTCTTTAATTTATGGGGAGCCACCGCGCTATTGC
>DASSQU010000234.1:0-2888 GCA_035702325.1 Steroidobacteraceae bacterium | reverse complement strand
AATCAGCGCGCAGGTGATGCCGATGTCGACCTTGTCGCCGAGCAGATGCTCGGGGTCGAGCATCCGGAACGCCAGCCCTATCACGGTCGCGACCGGCGCCAGCGTGATGTAGCGCTTGGAGAAGTTGAGCCGGAGCCCGATGATCTCCTCGCCGCGCCACTGCCCGCGGCACACCACTCCGGTGTCGGGGATCGAGCCCGCGTCCGAGCCGGCGCGCGGACCGGTGAGCGCGAAGCAGGGCACTTCCTCGCCGCGCGCCAGCCGCGGCAGGTAGTAGTTCTTCTGCTCCTCGGTGCCGTAGTGGTTGAGCAGCTCCGCCGGGCCGAGCGAGTTCGGCACCGCCACGATCGAGGAGCAGGTGGCGCTGCGGCTGGAGATCTTGGCGAGCACGCACGAGTGCGCATAGGCGGAGAACTCGAGCCCGCCGTACCTCCTCGGGATGATCATGGCGAAGAAGCCGCGGCTCTTGAGGAACTCCCACACCTCCGGCGGCAGGTCGGCGCGCTCGTGGGTGATGTTCCAGTCATCGAGCATGCGGCACAGCTCCTCGCACGGACCGTCGAGGAACTCCTGCTCCGCCGGGGTGAGCCTCGGGGGCTGCGCGGCGAGCAGCCTCGCCCAGCGCGGCGCCCCGGTGAACAGCTCCCCGTCCCACCACACGGTGCCCGCCTGGAGCGCCTCCTTCTCCGTCTGCGACATGGACGGCAGCAGTCTCAGGTACGTGCCCATGAAGGGGCGGGTGATCAGCGACTTGCGCAGCGGCCGCACATTGAGCAGCCACAGCGCCGCGAGCATCACCCACAGGAACCCCTTCCAGATGCCGGCCGGGGCGCTCGTGGCTCCGAGCAGCGTGTAGGCGGCGAGCAGCACGGTGAAGGTGCCGGTGAAGGCGAGCAGCGACAGCCGCCGGTAGGCGAGGAACAGCACCGCCGCGATGAGAAGCAGCGTGATCCACCCCCCGACCTGGGTGACCGCGTAAGCGGCCGCCACGACCAGGATGAGCGAGACGATCGCGCCCAACATGAGCCTTCCTCCTATCCGAGCAGATCCCGCACCCCGTCGCGCTCCTCGCGCAGCTCGGCGTGCGTTGCGTCCATGCGGGCGCGGCTGAATTCGTCGATGTCGAGGCCCGGCACGATGCGGTATTCGCCGTTCGCCACCGTCACGGGGTAGGAGTAGATGACTCCCTCGCCGATGCCGTAGCTGCCATCGGCCGGCACCGCCATGCTCACCCAGTCTCCCGCGGGTGTGCCGTGCACCCAGGTGCGGACATGATCGAGGGCGGCCGAGGCGGCCGAGGCGGCCGAGGAGGCGCCGCGCGCCTTGATGACGGCGGCGCCGCGCTGCTGCACCAGCGGGATGAAGGTCTGCTCGATCCACTGCGGGCTCACCAGCGAGCCCGCCGGCTGGCCGCGCACCTGCGCGTGGCGCAGATCGGGGTACTGCGTGGCGGAATGGTTGCCCCAGATGGTCATGCGCACGATCTCGGTGACGTGGGCGCGGGTAGCGAGCGCGAGCTGCGCCAGGGCGCGGTTGTGATCGAGGCGCGTCATGGCGGTGAAGTTGCGCGGGTTGAGATCGGGGGCGTTGGCGCGGGCGATGAGGGCGTTGGTGTTGGCGGGGTTGCCGACCACCAGCACCCTGGCGTTGCGGTCCGCGACCGCATTGAGCGCCTTGCCCTGCGCGGAAAAGATGCGGGCGTTGGCGAGCAGCAGGTCCTTGCGCTCCATGCCGGGTCCGCGCGGCCGGGCGCCCACCAGCAGCGCCACCTGGCAGTCGCGGAAGGCGACCCGCGGATCGTCGGTCGCGGTCACGCTGCCGAGGGTCGCGAAGGCGCAGTCGTCGAGCTCCATGAGCACGCCCTGCAGCGCGGGCAGCGCCGCCGTGATCTCGAGGAGCGCGAGGTTCACGCGCGTCTCCGGCCCGAGGAGCGCGCCCGATGCAGCACGAAAGGCGAGCGCATAGCCGATCTGGCCGGCAGCGCCGGTGATGGCGACATTCACGGCGGGTTTCATCGGGATGGAGGCAGTCACGGGGTGGGGGGCGGAATTCTAGCCTGCGCGCCCGTCCGCTGAGCCTCAAGAACGGCGCCAGAGGCCTCTGGACGGGCCTGGCAATGCCGTTGGCGGGGCATCCGAGGAAAAGTCAGCCCGGGGTCTGTAAGCCCCTGAAACTGCTAAGGTGAAATGGTTTGACACTTAAGTAGTGTTGTACTAGAGTATATCACCAAGGAGGGCGGATGCATGGTGCACCGCCGGATGAGACCCACCTGAAGAGGAGAAAACCATGAACGCTTTCGTCACCACCCTGTATCGCGATGTCACCTGCGCCGCCGGTGCACTGCTGCTCACCACGGTGTTCGGCATGGCCTTCATCGAGTCGACCGCAGTCCCGCCGGGCGCGCGCGTCCAGACGAGCACCACCGTCGTCGCACACAGCACGACGCCGTCCTGGTTCGGGCAGCCGCAGCCGGCCGTTTTGGTAGATTAGTCCGCTAATCTCCCGTCACGGTCCTCCCTTTCGACGAGCACGCATGGATCCGCAATGGGACAACAGCCAGCCCATTTACCGCCAGCTGCGGGATCGGGTGGTTGCCATGATCCTCGAGGGCGTGCTGAAGGAGGGGGATCCACTGCCCTCGGTGCGCAATGTCGCGGCGGACTTCCGCCTCAATCCGTTGACGGTGCTCAAGGGCTACCAGCAGCTGGTCGACGAGCAGCTGGTCGAGAAGCGCCGCGGCCGCGGCATGTTCGTCAGCGCCGGCGCACGCAAGGCGCTGATGAAGGACGAACGGCAGCGCTTCCTCGAGGACGAATGGCCCAGGGTCTACGCGACCATCCAGCGCCTCGGCCTCTCGAGCGACGAGCTGCTGCGCGCCGGGGCAGCAG
>DASSQU010000233.1:0-13238 GCA_035702325.1 Steroidobacteraceae bacterium | reverse complement strand
GCTCGGCATCGTCGCCAACATGATCGTCATGTGGTTCTCGCGGTGGCGCGAATTCCGCGCCGACCGCGGCGGGGCACAGCTCGCCGGCACCGGCAACATGATCGGCGCGCTCGAGGAGCTGAAGCGCGTGCATGAGCCGCTGCCGACCCCGCAGCTGGCGGCGTTCGGCATCGCCGGCGGGGACGTCGGCGCGGGTCTGCGGCGTTTGTTCATGAGTCACCCGCCGCTCGATGAGCGCATCGCCGCGCTGCGCTCGCTCGGCACGATCTGAAGTGAGCCGCGACCCTCCCGGGACCGACTTCACCGGGACGCTGCGCGAGATACTCGGCGCCGGGGGACTGCTCACGGGCGAAGCCTGCGCGCCGTTTCTCACCGACCACCGCGGGCTCTACCACGGCCGTGCAGTGGGCGTCGCCCTGCCCCGCTCCGTGGAGCAGGTATCCCGGGTGCTGGCTGCGTGTCAGGCGAGCCGCGTGGGCGTGGTACCGCACGGCGGCAACACCGGCTACTGCGGCGGTGCCACCCCGGATGAATCCGGACGGCAGCTGGTGCTGGCGCTCGCGCGGCTCAACCGGGTGCGCAGCATCGACGCCGACAACTACTCGCTCATCGCGGAAGCGGGCTGCGTACTCGCGCAGGTGCAGCGCGCCGCCGAGGAAGCCGGCCGCTTCTTTCCCCTGAGCCTCGGCTCCCAGGGCAGCTGCCAGATCGGCGGCAACCTCTCCACCAACGCCGGGGGCGTGAGCGTGCTGCGTTACGGCATGATGCGCGAGCTGGTGCTCGGGCTCGAGGTGGTGCTGGCCGACGGCCGCGTGCTGCCGTGCCTCTCGGGGCTGCGCAAGGACAACACCGGCTACGACATCCGCGCGCTGTTTCTCGGCGCCGAGGGCACGCTCGGGGTGATCACCGCGGCGAGCCTGAAGCTGTTTCCGAGCCTGCGCAGCACCGCCACCGCCCTGGTCGCGCTCCCCGACGTGCGCGCCGCGGTGGCGCTGCTCGGACGGCTGCGCGAGGCGAGCGGCGATCGCGTGAGCTCCTTCGAGCTCATTCCGCGCATCGGCATCGAGCTCACCGCGCGCCACATCCCCGGGGTGAGCGATCCGCTCGGCCGGCCCTACGCCTGGTACGTGCTGTGCGAGCTCGGCAGCGCCGCCGACCGCGAGCCGCTCGAGACGCTGCTGGCAGACGCCCTCGGCGCTGCCCTCGAGGCCGGCGTGGTGCTCGATGCAGCGGTGGCAGGCAGCGGGCGCGAGCGGGACGCGCTGTGGAAACTGCGCGAGACCATCCCGGAGGCGCAGCGCCGCGCAGGCGCGGGACTGAAGCACGACATCTCGGTCCCGATCAGCGCGCTCGCCGAGTTCCTCGAGCGCGGCGCCGCGTGGGTGCGCGCCCACGTGCCCGAAGCGGTGCTGGTCGCCTACGGCCACGTCGGGGACGGCAACCTGCACTTCAACCTCACCCAGGCACCGGGCGCGGACGCGGCGGCGCTGCTCGCGCGCGAAGAGCCGGTGCGCCGCGCGCTGCACGGCCTCGCCGCCGAGCTCGGCGGCAGCTTCAGCGCCGAGCACGGCATCGGGCGGCTCAAGGTGGACGAGCTCGAGCGCTACGCCCCGCCGGTCGAGCTGGCGCTGATGCGCGCCGTGAAGCGCGCCTTCGACCCGCACGGCATCATGAATCCCGGCAAGGTCCTGCGCGGCGAGTGAGGGAGCGGCGCTTGTCCCGCGATCTGCGGCTGCTGCCCGTGCTGTCCGTCGCGGTACTCGTCGCGGCGTGCGGCCCGCGCAGCGCGGCGCCGCCGGGCGCGACCCCGCCAGTCGCCGCGGCCTCACCCGCCGCCACCGCAGCGCAAGCCGCCGAGGGCCCGCGCATCGTCATGGCCGGCGACGGCGTGCATCTCGAGTACCGCGTCTACGGGCACGGCGACCCGGCGGTGCTGCTGGTGCACGGCTGGGCGTGCAATGAGACCTACTGGCACTCGCAGCTCGATGCGCTCGCGGCCCGCTATACCGTCGTCACGCTCGATCTGGCCGGCCACGGCGCATCGGGCGACAACCGCCACGACTGGTCGATCGCCGCTTATGCCGCCGACGTGGCGAGCGTGGCGCGGCAGATCCCGGCTGCGCACCTGGTGCTCGTCGGTCACGGGCTGGGCGCCACCGTGGCGCTCGCCGCCACGCCGCTCATCGGCACGCGCGTCATCGGCGTCGTGGCGGTCGACGCGCTGCGCTCGGTGGGCCTGCCTCCCATCGATGCGCACGGCATCGAGCGCAAGCTGGCGCCGTTCCGAGCCGACTTCATCGGCGCGACACGCCGCCTGGTGAGCGAGTCGCTGTTCGAGAAGGGGGCCGATGCCGCGCTGGTGCAGAAGGTGGCCTACGACATGTCGCTGCGCCCGCCGGCGGTCGCGGTCCCGACCCTCGAGGCGCTGCTCGCCTTCGACCTGACCGGGCTCACTGCCGGGGTGCACGTACCCGTGTACGCCATCAACTCCGACCTGGCACCGACCGACGCGGTGCGTATCCGCCGCTTCCTGCCGGAATTCACGCTCGACGTCGTGCCCCACAGCGGGCATTTCCTCATGCTGGAGACGCCCGAGCGCTTCAATCCGCTGCTGCTGAAGGATCTCGACGCGCTCGCCGCCCGGGCGACCCGCTGAAGCCTGCGCCCGCCGCCAGGGGCGCGGGTTGCGGCCTTCAGCCGTCCTTCTTCAGGCGCACCAGGCCCTCCTGGGCGGCGCTCGCGACCAGACGCCCGTCGCGCGCGAATACGCTGGCGCGCGCGAAGCCACGCGCGCCGGAGGCGCTCGGGCTCTCCATGGCGTACAGCAGCCACTCGTCGAGGCGCAGCGCGCGGTGAAACCACATGGCGTGGTCGATGCTCGCCATGACCAGCGAGGGCCTGAGGAACGAGGCGCCGTGCGGCAGCGTCGCCGTGTCGAGCAGGAAGAAGTCCGACACGTAGGCGAGCAGCCGCCGGTGCAGCATCTCGTCGTCCGGCAGCCGGCCGACGGCGCGGAACCACACCTGCCGCGCCGGCGGCGCGCGCTGCGGCTTGAGGTAATCGATCGGCTGCAGCACGCGGAATTCGAACGGACGCGGCTGCTCGAAGAAGCGCCGCACCCGTTCGGGCAGCCGCTCGAGAAGCTGCGGCGGCGGACCGCGCCAGTCGGCGACATCCTCCGGTGGCGGCACCTGCGGCATCTCGACCTGGTGATCGAAGCCGGTCTCGGCCGCCTGGAACGACGCTGCCATTGTGAAGATCTGTTGTCCGTGCTGGATCGCCACCACCCGGCGGTTCGAGAAGCTGTGACCGTCGAGGCTGCGATCGACCTGGTAGACGATGGGCGCGTTGCAGTCCCCGCGCCGCAGGAAGTACGCGTGCAGCGAATGCACCACGCGCCCCTCGACGGTGGCGGCCGCGGCCGACAGCGCCTGGCCGAGCACCTGGCCGCCGAACACCTGCGGACTGCCGATGTCGCGGCTCTCGCCGCGGAACATGTTGACTTCGAGCGGTTCGAGCTCGAGCAGCTGCAGGAGATCGGCGAGGCGCTGGTCCACCGGCGTCAGCCGAACTTGAAGACACCGTGCATCAGCGCGTAGTGCCCCGGGTAGGTGCACAGGTAGCGGTAGTCGCCGCCCTTGACGAGGATCGAGGATGGGAACGTCACGCTGGTCGTCTCGCCGGCACCGACCACCTTGGTATGCGCCAGCACCCGCTTGTCGCCGGGCACCACGTAGTTGTTGGCGAGCCCGGCGCCGACTCCGGCCTGGGCGACTGCATTGAAGTCCGCCGCCTTCACCAGCACCCAGTTGTGGCCCATGACCGTCTTGGGTTGCTTGCCGGAATGGTGCAGCGTGAGCGTGATCTCCTTGCAGGTGGCGGGAACCGCGAGCTCGCTCTTGTCGTACTGCATCACGTCGTTGCCGGTGATCTCGAGCTTGCACGGATCGGCATGGGCGGCCCGGGCGAGTGCTAGCGCGCCGATGAGCGCGACGGTGGCGAGCGGGTGCTGAATGTGTTTCCTCATGAGCTCCTCCTGGAGGCTTTGATCAGTCCGGCACTCCCAGACGCTGGTGCATCACCGGGCTCGTGGTGGTGTATTGCAGGAACTGCTTCTTCTGTGGATACAGGTGGTGCTGGATCGCGAACGCGGCCAGCGCCGCCTCGTGAAATCCGGACAGGATGAGCTTCTTCTTGCCCGGATAACTGTTGATGTCGCCGACGGCGAACACGCCGGGCAGGCTCGTCTGGAACTTCTCGCTGTCGACCTTCAACGCGCGCTTCTCGAGCTCCAGGCCCCACTCGGCGATGGGCCCGAGCTTGGGATGCAGCCCGAAGAACACCAGCAGCTGCTCGGCCTCGAGCGAGTGGAGCGCGCCGTCGGGCGCGCGTACCGTGACCCCGCGCAGCGCTCCGTCGTGCGTGAGCAGCGCGGCGGGCAGCGCTTCGAAGCAGCGCATGCGCCCGGCCGCCACCAGCTCGCGCATCCTGGCCACCGAGGCCGGCGCCGCCCGGAACTCGTGCCGCCGGTGCACCAGGTCGAGGCTGCGGGCGCGCGCGGCGAGCTCGAGGGTCCAGTCGAGCGCCGAATCGCCCCCGCCGAAAACCACCAGGCGCTTGCCGGCGAACTCGGCGGCGTTCTTCACCCGGTAGTGGATCGCGCCGCCCTCGAAGGCTTCCGCGCCCTCGAGCGCGAGGCGGCGCGGCTGGAACGAGCCGACGCCCGCTGCGATCACCACCGCGCCGGCGTCGAAGCGCGTGCCGGCCGCGGTGCGCACGCTGAAGCGCCCGTCGGCGCCGCGCGCGAACTCCGCCACCTCCTGCCCGAGGTGCAGCTGCGGCTTGAACGGCTTGATCTGCTGTAACAGTCGATCGACCAGCTCCTGCGCCCCGCACACCGGCAGCGCCGGAATATCGTAGATCGGTTTGTCCGGATAGAGTTCCGCGCACTGACCGCCGGGATGCGGCAGGGAATCGACCACGTGCGCGCCGATGCCGAGCAGTCCCAGCTCGAATACCTGGAACAGCCCGCAGGGCCCGGCTCCGATGATGACGACTTCGGTGCTGATCGCCTGCCCGGGGGCGGCGTTGGATGGAGTCTGACTCAAGGTGCTGACTGCGGCGCTGATAACTTTGCGCCGGCCATTGTAGAGGGTCTTTCCTGCCCTCGCATGCGATCAGGGTATGATGGGCTCCGATGATCACGCTCAGCGTCAACGGCCGGGATGTGCAGGCGGACGTCGATCCGGCCATGCCGCTGCTGTGGGTGTTGCGCGACACGCTGGGTCTCACCGGCACCAAGTACGGCTGCGGCATGGCGCTGTGCGGCGCCTGCACCGTGCACCTGGCGGGCGAGCCGGTTCGCTCGTGTGTGACGCCGGTGAGCGCGGTCGGTACGCGCCGGGTGACGACCATCGAGGGGCTGTCTGCGGATCGCAGCCACCCGGTGCAGCGAGCGTGGATCGAGCTCGACGTTCCGCAGTGCGGCTACTGCCAGTCCGGTCAGATCATGTCGGCGGCGGCGCTGCTCGCGCGCAGCCCGCAGCCGTCCGACGCCGAGATCGACGCGGCCATGGCCGGCAACATCTGCCGCTGCGGCACCTACCAGCGGATCCGCGCCGCCATCCATCGCGCCGCGGCTCTGCGCGCCGGCGGCTGAAACCGACTCCTTCCGACTCACGAGGTGTGTCTTGCCCTCCAATAGCGAATTGCACGAGCGCCGCCAGCGCGCGGTCCCCCGCGGGGTCACCAACTCGCTGGCGGTGTACGCCGAGCACGCGCTGAATGCGGAGTTGTGGGACGTCGAGGGGCGGCGCTACATCGATTTTGCCAGCGGGATCTCGGTGCTCAACACCGGGCACGTGCACCCCAGAGTGCGCGAGGCGATCGCGCGTCAGCTCGAGAAGCTCACCCACACCTGCTTCCAGGTGACCCCCTACGAGAGCTACATCGCGCTCGCCGAGAGCCTGAATGCACTCGCCCCGGGGACCGGCGCGAAAAAGACCATCTTCCTCACCACCGGTGCGGAGGCGGTCGAGAACGCCATCAAGATCGCGCGCTTTCATACCCGCCGCGCGGCCGTGATCGCGTTCACCGGCGGCTTCCACGGTCGCACGCTCGCCTGCATCAGCCTCACCGGCAAGGTTCAGCCCTACAAGGCCGGCTTCGGGCCGATGCTGCCGGACATCTACCACCTGCCCTACCCGATGCCTTATCACGGCGTGACGGTCGAGCACTCACTGCAGGCGCTCGAGCAGCTGTTCAAGGCGGACGTCGACCCGGCGCGCGTCGCGGCGATCATCATCGAGCCGGTGCTCGGGGAAGGCGGCTTCTACGCTGCGCCGCCGGAGCTGCTGCGGCAGCTGCGCGCGGTCTGCGACAGTCACGGGATCGTGTTCATCGCCGACGAGATCCAGTCGGGCTTCGGGCGCACCGGACGCATGTTCGCCATCGAGCATGCGGGGGTCGAGCCCGACCTCATCACCATCGCCAAGAGCGTCGCAGGCGGGGTGCCGCTCTCGGCCGTGATCGGCAAGGCCGAGATCATGGACGCGCCGGGTCCCGGAGGGCTCGGCGGGACCTTCGCCGGCTCGCCGCTCGGCTGTGCCGCGGGGCTCGCCGTGCTCGAGGTGATGCGGCAGGAGCAGCTGCTCAAGCGCGCCCAGGAAATCGGCCGCTTCATGAGCTCGCGCCTCAAGGGGCTGCAGGTGCGCTTTCCGTGCGTCGGCGAAGTGCGCCACCTCGGCGCGATGGTGGCGCTCGAGCTGGTGAAGAACGGCCGCGCCGACGCGCCGGACCCGGAGCTGACCCGCGCGCTGGTGCAGGCGGCGGGGCGTCGCGGACTGATCATTCTCTCGTGCGGCGTGTACTCCAACGTGATCCGTTTCCTCGCGCCGCTCACCATCTCCGATGCGCTCCTCAAGGAGGGCTGCCACCTGTTCGAGCAGGCGCTGGAGGAAGTCGCGGGAGCCGCACACAAGGCGCGCGCCGCGGGCTGAGGTCGCCCTTTGCCCGCGGCAGACTACGCGCGCCCGGCGTTGGCGTCGGTCGGAGTGTGAAAGTACTCGCTCTCGGAGGCGAGCTGCTCGATCAGGCGCTTGAGCTCGGCCATGCGGCCCTGCGCGGTGCTGATCGGCATGCAGTCCTGGCAGCGCGGATCGCCGCAGGGCTGGCGCGAGTAGAGCCAGTACTGCAGCGCGCCCGCGAGCAATCCGTCGGCGATGTCCCAGAGATCGGCGTCCTTGTCCTTATCGGCGATCCGGTTGCCCAGGTCGACGGCCTTGGAGAAGGCCGCATCGAACGTGTCAGCGAGTTCGCTCATGCTCTCGGCCGCCCCTCATCGTTCGCGCTAGTATAGGACAAAGCGCCGGATAACCGGCTCCCGGGAGCCGGGCCCCGCCTGCAGGGGATGCGGGGGAGCTGGAGCGAGCTCGTGCGATGCCTGCACGGGCCGTGCGTTCGCTTTATGCGATGTTCGCCACGGAAGCGCACCTCCCCCGGCGCGCATCATGGCTCGCTTGAGGCTAACTCGGGACAGCCTGGCCACTGACCGATCAACGGCTTATGTCGCATGCAACAAGCCGAATCTGAAGCCACGCCGACCGATGCGCCGCGCTCGCCCGCGCCGCGCCGCGCCTGGCTGCGCGCGCCGCGGCTGAGTGTCGGCTGGCGGCTCGGTCTCGGGCTCGCGGCGGTAGCCGCCGTGCTCCTCGCGGGCGAGACCCTCGCGACCCGCACCACGCGCGCGGCGCTCGAGGCGGTGCGCAGCATGCAGAACGAGCACGAGCCGCTCGCCAGCCGCGCCAGTGCCGTGCTGGTGAGACTCGTCGACTACGACCGTGCGGTCGGCGAGTACGTGCAGGGGCGCAGCAACACCGGTTACGACACCATGACGAGCGCCGGGGCGGCCCTCGAGGAAGCCATGAACGGCTACTTCGACGCCCGGCCGCCCCCGCCCGTGACACCGGCGGCGCTCGCGCTGCGCGCGCAGCTCACGCGCCACATCGCCGACGAGCGCGAGCTCGCCGCCCGCGCGGCGCAGCGCGCCCAGTGGGTCGCCGCGCGCCGTGGTGCTCTCGACGACCTCTACCTGCGGATCGCCTCCGCCGGCGGCGCGGGACTGGCGATCAACGGAACCCAGGTGGTCGCGCGCCGCTCGCTCGCCGAGCTGCAGTCGGCAATCGACGCGCTGCGGAGCAATTTCGGCTCCGAAGCGAACCTGGCACGCAGCGAGCGCGACTTCGACGCGGTGCTGAACGCCCACACCGCGGAACTGGAGAGCTCCCCCGGGCGCGCCTGGCTCGGCGTGGTGCGGCAGGATCTCGCCGAGGCGAAGCGCCTGCGGCTGGCGATCGCGCGCTATGACGAGGTGAGCGGCGCCGAGTGGCACCAGCTGCTCGAGGACAGCGCCGCGCTCACCGCCGGTGTGCAGGAGCTGCTGCAGAAGCCCGCCCGCCGCGGCCTGCTGCGGGCCGCCCAGCACGCCGCCACCGCCGCAGCCGTAGCCGAGCGGACCCTGGCGGTGAGCGGCGCGGTGGTCTTCGGGCTGCTGCTGCTGGTGTCGCTGCTGCTCGCGCTCAGCATCAGTGTGCCGGTGCGCCGCCTGACCGCCGCCACGCGGCGCCAGGCCGGCGGCGACCGCAGCGCGCGCGCCCCGCGCGGCGGCTCGGCGGAGATCGACGAGCTGGCGGAATCCTTCAACACCATGGCCGACCGGATTGCGCGCGCCGAGGAGGAGCTGCGTGCCCAGCAGGCCGAGCTCGAGCGGCATGTCGCCGAGCGCACCCGCCAGCTGCATCACCTGGCGCACCACGACCCGCTGACGCAGCTGCCCAACCGCCGCCAGCTGTCGGCGCGCCTCGGCGCGGCGCTGTCACGCGCCGGCAGCCGGCAGCAGCTCGCGCTGCTGTTCGTGGACGTGGACAACTTCAAGTCGATCAACGACACGCTCGGCCACAGCTTCGGCGACCGCGTGCTGCAGCAGCTCGCCGAGCGGCTGCGCAGCGCCACCGGCACCGGCCTGCTCGCGCGCCTCGGCGGGGACGAGTTCACGGTGCTGCTCGAGGACGTCGGGTCGAGCGACGAGGTGGCGGCCTGCGCGGCGCGTATCGTCGCGACGCTGCAGCAGCCCCTCACGGTCGACGGACGGCTGCTCACCACCAGCGCGAGCGTCGGCGCGAGCCTCTATCCGGACCACGCCGCCGATGCCGAGGGGCTGCTGCGCGCCGCCGACGTCGCGCTGTTCCGTGCCAAGGAGCTCGGGCGCAACCGCTATGCGCTCTACAGCCCCGCGCTCTACGACGCCGCCGCGCAGCGCTTCCGGCTCGAGCAGTCGCTGCGGCGTGCGGTCGAGGGCGGCGACCTGCTGCTCATGTATCAGCCGCTGGTGATGCTGCCGGCTCTCGAGACCGGGACTGTCGAGGCGCTGCTGCGCTGGCGCAAGGGCGACGGCCGCGTGGCCACCGCCACGGAATTCATCCACGTCGCGGAGAAGTCGGGGCTCATCCACGAGCTCACCGGCTGGGTGCTGCATGCGGCCGCCACGGCCGCCGCGGCCTGGCGCGCGCAGGGCTGGCAGCGCGCCCGCGTCGCCGTCAACGTATCCCCGCAGCAGTTCTTCGAGAGCGACTTCGTCGAGCAGGTGGCGCGCACGCTCGAGGTGACCGGCCTGCCGGCGAGCGCCCTGGAGCTGGAGATCACCGAAACCGTGCTGCAGACCGGCAACGCCACCATCGAGTCGCTGCAACAGCTGCGCCTGCTCGGGGTGTCGATCGCGCTCGATGACTTCGGCATCGGCTACTCCTCCCTCACCTCGCTCGAGCAGCTGCCGATCACCCACGTGAAGCTCGATCGGCTGCTGGTGGCCGGCGTCGACACCAACCCGCGCTCGGCCGCCATCGTGCGTTCGGTCGTCGCGCTGTGTCACGGCCTCGGACTGCAGGTCGTGGCCGAGGGCGTCGAGCGGCCGACACAGCTGGACTTTCTCGCCTGCTGCGGCCCGCTCGGCGTACAGGGCTTTCTGCTCGCACGTCCCGTGGATGGCCAGGCCGTGGCCGCCGAGGCGCAGGCCGCGGCGGCGCGCGCCCGCCGCGCGCTGGATGCGGGGGGACGCGAGGCGCGCCACGCCCCCGGCGAGCAGCTGGTGTACCTCGGCGCTGGCCCCGGGCGGCGCCGCGGATCCTGATCGGATGCTTGCGCGCGGGAGCACAGCAGCACCTGCCTTGCTAGACTTCCGCGGGTGCTGCTCACCGCAACCGACATCTATCACTTCCGCGAAGGCACCTACTTCCGTGCCTA
Source organism: Steroidobacteraceae bacterium (assembly GCA_035702325.1). Taxonomy (GTDB): domain Bacteria; phylum Pseudomonadota; class Gammaproteobacteria; order Steroidobacterales; family Steroidobacteraceae; genus 13-2-20CM-66-19. Next base: position 2,942 of record DASSQU010000233.1, on the reverse strand, counting down.
CGAGACTCTCGGCGCGCATGCGGCGGCGGCAGCGCCCGGAGCGGCGCCCGCCACGCACTTTGCGGTGTGGGCCCCGAATGCAACGGCGCTCTCGGTAGTCGGCGATTTCAACGGCTGGGATCGCGCCGCGCACCCGCTCGAGCCGCGCGGCGACTCCTCGGGCATCTGGCAGGGCACGGTGGCCGGCGTCGGCCCCGGTGCGCTCTACAAGTATCACGTGGTCGGGCGTGGCAGTGGCGGAGTCGACAAGAGCGATCCCTACGCATTCGCCGCCGAAGTCCCGCCACGCACCGCCTCGGTGGTGTGGGATCTCGGCTATCGCTGGAGCGACGGCGCCTGGATGGCCGGGCGCGCGCGCCGCAACGCGCTCGACGCACCCTGGTCGATCTACGAGCTGCACGTCGGCTCCTGGCGGCGCGTCCCCGGGGAGGGCAACCGGCCGCTGACCTATCGCGAGCTCGCCGTGGCGGTGGCCGAGTACGTCACCGAGCTCGGCTTCACGCACGTCGAGCTGCTGCCGGTGATGGAGCACCCCTTCTACGGCTCGTGGGGCTACCAGGTGACCGGCTATTTCGCTCCGAGCGCGCGCTACGGCACTCCGCAGGACTTCATGTACTTCGTCGATCATCTGCACCAGTGCGGCATCGGCGTGATCCTCGACTGGGTGCCGTCGCACTTCCCGGCCGACGCGCACGGCCTGGCGCACTTCGACGGCACTTACCTCTACGAGCACGCCGACCCCCGCCAGGGATTTCACCCCGAGTGGAACAGCGCGATCTTCAACTACGGCCGTGCCGAGGTGCGCAACTTCCTCGCCAGCAATGCGCTGTTCTGGCTCGACCGCTACCATGCCGATGCGCTGCGCGTGGACGCCGTGGCCTCGATGCTCTATCTCGACTACGGGCGGCGCGCCGGGGAGTGGATCCCGAACCGCTACGGCGGCAACGAGAATCTCGAAGCGGTGGAGTTCCTCCGGCAGCTGAACCTGGCCGTGTACCGCGATCACCCCGACACCCAGACCTTCGCCGAGGAGTCGACCGCCTGGCCCATGGTCTCGCGCCCGACCTACCTCGGCGGGCTGGGCTTCGGTCTGAAGTGGAACATGGGGTGGATGCACGACACGCTCGGGTACTTCCAGCAGGATCCGGTGCACCGCAAGTATCACCACAGCCGCCTCACCTTCAGCATCTGGTACGCCTTCAGCGAGAACTTCGTGTTGCCGCTGTCGCACGACGAGGTGGTGCACGGCAAAGGAGCCCTCATCGGCAAGATGCCGGGCGACGAGTGGCAGCAATTCGCCAGCCTGCGGCTGCTGTTCGGTTACATGTGGACCCATCCCGGCAAGAAGCTGTTGTTCATGGGCGGGGAATTCGGCCAGCGGCGCGAGTGGCAGCACGAGGAATCGCTCGAGTGGCACGTGCTCGGCTTTCCGCTGCACGCCGGCGTGCAGCGCTGGGTCCGCGACCTCAACCGTCTGTACCGCGAGCTGCCGGCGCTGCACGAGCTCGACTTCAGCGAGGCGGGCTTCCAGTGGATCGACTGCGACGACGCCGACGTGAGCGTCATCTCCTTCCTGCGCCGCGGCCGCGCCGGATCGCTCGCGGTGGTGGCGTGCAACTTCACGCCGGTGCCGCGCGAGCGCTACCGGGTGGGCGTGCCGCGCGGTGGCCGCTGGCGCGAGCGCCTCAACAGCGACGCCGCCGATTACGGCGGCAGCGGCCAGGGCAATCTCGGCGCCCTGGACGCCGCGGATCACGCCGCGCACGGCCACCCCCACTCGCTCTACCTGCGGCTGCCGCCGCTCGCCGCGGTGGTGCTCACCCCCGAGTGAAGCCGCAGGGCATGCGGTTCGCGCGGGAACGGCCGCCCCGAGGCGCCGGTCAACTCGCCCGCGGTGCGCGCGTTGGCAGTCGCATGCGCCGCGCAATTCCCGCATTGCTGACGCTGGCGGCACTGGCGCTGCTCGTTTCCTGTGCGGGTACTGCGCCGCGCGAGTCGGGCGGCGCGCCCGCGCCCCGCGGCGCGCTCCCGGCGCGCGCCCGCTACCTCGAATACGCAGGTGCCCCGGTGGATCACTTCACCTGGATGGCTCACTACGACGGCTGGCAGGCCCTCAGCGACAGCGAGCTGGTGCTCTTCATGGGATCCAACGGCGCCTACCTGATCCAGGTGTGGGCGCCCTGCGGCACGCGCGGGCTGCCCTACGTTCACCATATCGAGCTCACCCACTCGATCGGCGGCACGGTGTACGTGCGGCTCGATGCGGTGCGCGCCGACGGCTTCAACTGCCCGATCAGCGAGATCCGCCCGATCGATTACCGGCGCATGACGCAGGACGTGCGCCGCCAGCACGCCGCCGCACCCGCTCCCCCTCAGCGATAACCGCGCGCCTGCAGCGAGAACAACTGGGCGTAGCGGCCGTTGCGGCGCATGAGCTCCTCGTGACTGCCGCGCTCGACGATACGGCCGCGATTGAGGACCACGATCTCATCGGCCATGCGTACCGTGGAGAAGCGGTGCGAGATGAGGATCGTGATGCGGTCGTGCGCCAGCTGGCGAAAGTGCTCGAACACCTCCGCCTCGGCCTGCGCGTCCATCGCCGCGGTCGGCTCGTCGAGCACCAGGAGGTCGGCGCGGGTGCGCAGGAAGGCGCGCGACAGGGCGATCTTCTGCCACTGGCCGCCGGAGAGCTCGCGCCCGTCGCGAAACCACTTGCCGAGCTGGGTGTGGTAGCCGGCGGGCAGAGCGTCGATGAACTCACTGGCGCGCCCCTTGTCGGCCGCGGCGCGCCAGCGGCTCTCGTCCTCGAAGTAGCGCTCGTCCCCGGCACCGACATTCTCCCCGACCAGCATCTGGTAGCGGGCAAAGTCCTGGAATATGACCCCGATGCGCTCGCGCAGCGCCTGCTGATCCCACTCGGCGAGATCCCGGCCGTCGAGCAG